>JBGUEF010000113.1:0-9281 GCA_041821485.1 Deltaproteobacteria bacterium | reverse complement strand
AACGGAGCTCGAACGGGAGCTAGGCGCTGGACGTCTTCGAATGATGCAAAGCAACGGAGGACTGGTCGACGCATCCGGCTTCATCGGACGCAACGCGGTGCTGTCCGGTCCTGCCGCGGGCGTCGTGGCGACAGGCGCGGTCGCCGACGAGCTCGGCCTCTCGGAAGTGATCGGCTTCGACATGGGTGGAACCTCCACCGACGTGTCCCGCTACGCCGGCAAGGTCTCGAGGGTGTTCGAAAGCCAGATCGGCGGTATTCGGATACGTGCGCCGATGATAGAGCTCCACACCGTTGCGGCCGGAGGCGGATCGGTCTGCAAGCTCGAAGGAAGACGCATGACGGTCGGCCCACAGAGCGCGGGCGCCGAGCCCGGACCGCTTTGCTACGGGAAGCCCGGCGGGCGCGAGCTCACGCTGACGGACGTCTCCCTTCATCTGGGACGCATCGCAGCGGACCGATTTCCTTTTGAGCTCGACGAGGAAAAGCCGCGGAAGAAGCTCGCTGAGATCGCTGCCTCTCTGCAAGCGTTGGGCCTCGAACGATCCCCCACGGAGATTGCCCATGGCTTCCTGCGCGTGGCCGTGGAGAACATGGCGGCAGCGATTCAAAAGGTTTCGGTCGGCCGTGGTCATGATGTGCGCACCCACGGCATGGTCGTATTCGGTGGCGCAGGCGGACAGTACGCCTGCCTCATCGCGCGCCGGCTCGGGATTCGAAGCTTGGTGCTCCACCCGTATGCTGGCGCGTTGTCGGCGTTCGGAATGGGGGTGGCGAACTTCGAGTGGCACGGGGAACGAGACGCGGGACGTGCGAGCTTGAACGACCCGCTGCCCGAACGATGGCGAAGCGCGTTTTCGGACCTCGAGGCTTCCGGGCGCGCGGCACTCGAGCGGGACGCTGGCCTGGGCGCCCAGTGGATCGTCCGCCGCCAAGTCGCTCTTCGCTACCGCGGTACGGAAACGGCGCTCGCCGTCGACTGGGGTGACTCGAGCGCGATGCGTGCAGCATTCGAGACGCTTCATCGTCGCGAGTTTGGGTATGTTCGGCCCGAGCACCCGGTCGAGGCCGCCACGCTGAGAGTCACCGTCGAGCTGAGTGGCGAAAAACCCGAGCTCCCGTTCGCCGAGCCCGGCTCCGGAAAGCCCGAGCGCACGGCGGCCCTTTGGTCGGGTGGGGCACTGGTCGAAGCGCCGGTCTATCACCGCGAGAGCTTCCCAATCGGGGAGGAGATTGCCGGGCCCGCGTTGATATTGGACGCTACCGGATCGGTGGTTGTCGATGCAGGCTTCGTCGCGCTTCGCAACGAGCGCGACTACCTCATCCTCCAAGACACCGAAACCAACCCCGGACGGGAGGCTGCCGACACCCGCGTCGACCCCGTTCTCCTCGAGGTCTTCAACAACCAGTTCAAGTCGATCGCGGAGCAGATGGGTGTGGTGCTCCAGCGCACGGCGATGAGCACCAACATTCGCGACCGCCTCGACTTCTCGTGCGCGGTGTTCGATGCCGACGGAGGGCTCGTGGCTAACGCGCCGCACATCCCGGTTCATCTCGGCGCCATGAGCGAATCAGTGCGTGCCGTGCTCGCCGCACACCCGGCCACCACGCCGGGCCAGGTCTTTGTCAGCAACGACCCCGCCGCGGGCGGTTCGCACCTTCCGGACATCACGGTCGTCACCCCGGTCCACGACGGCAATGGAACGCTCCGGTTCGTAGTCGCATCACGCGGGCACCATGCCGACGTCGGGGGGCTGACGCCCGGCTCGATGCCACCGTTTTCGACTACGCTCGAAGAAGAAGGAGTCGTCTTGCGCAATCTCGAGATCGTCCGGGACGGCGCCTTCCGAGAGAAGCAGCTGCGCGATGTGCTGACGGGCGGTCCGTATCCGGCACGGAACCCAGACGAGAACGTCGCCGACATCCAGGCGCAGATCGCTGCCAACGAGAAGGGGATGCAGTTGCTCGACGAGCTGCTCGCACGGTACGGGATCGACGTCGTCACTGCCTACATGCAGCATATCCAGGACAACGCAGCCGAGTTGACCGCCCGTGCGATCGAGGCCTTAGAGGATGGCGAACACCGGTTCGAAGACCGGCTGGATGACGGCGCCCGCATTGCAGTCCGGGTGATCGTCCGCGGCGGCGCATTGGAGATCGACTTCGAAGGGACGGACCGAGCGCTCGACAACAACCTCAACGCACCACGGGCCGTCACGATGGCCGCGATTCTCTACGTTCTGCGCGTGCTGATCGGAAAACCGATCCCACTCAACAGTGGCTGCATGCGGCCGGTCACCGTCCGAATTCCTGACGGTTCGCTTCTTTCGCCAGAACCGCACCGCGCGGTCGCCGCGGGCAACGTGGAAACTTCGCAGCGCATCGTGGATGTCCTCTTCGGCGCGCTCGGCCTCGCCGCCGCGAGCCAGGGGACCATGAACAACATCACTTTTGGGGACGATCGCTTCGCGTACTATGAGACACTCGGAGGAGGGGCGGGCGCAACCGAGCGGCGGTCAGGCGCGTCGGGCGTGCACACCCACATGACCAACTCTAGATGTACGGACCCCGAAGTTCTCGAAACCCGGTTTCCGATACGGATTCGTCGGTTTGAGCTCCGACGCGGTTCGGGCGGAAAGGGCGCACGAACGGGGGGTAACGGACTGATTCGCGAGCTCGAATTCCTCGCGGCAATGAGGGTTTCGGTGCTGTCCGAGCGGCGCGTCGTCCCGCCGTATGGTATGCGCGGCGGCGGCCCAGGGGCTCCGGGCATGAACCTCCTGAACGACAAACCACTTGCTCATCGTGTCACTGTCGAAGTGTCACCAGGCGATGTCTTGCGCATCGAAACGCCCGGAGGCGGTGCGTGGGGTAGCCCGGAATGAAGCCGAAGGAACTGTGGCGGCGTCTCCAGCAGATCGTCTTTCACAATATTCTCCACGCCGATGACACTCCGCATCGCATCGCCTGGGGCGTGTTCATCGGCGCGATGATAGCGTTCACGCCGACTCTCGGGCTTCAGATCGTCTTGTACCTGCCGGTTGCGGCACTCCTTCGGGCCAACAAAGTGTCGGGCATTCCTATCTTGTTCATCAGCAATCCGTTCACCGCGGTCCCGCTGTACTACACGACCTGGTCGGTTGGGGCGGCCGTCCTGCACCCGGAAAGGGAAGTCACACGAGCCACGATCAAGTCCTGGCTGGGCAACACCGGGCGGGCGTTGAAGGACGATGGCATGGAGCGCCTGCTCGAAGCGGAGTTCTGGAGCGATACGGGCCGGCTCTTAGCCAGCACCGGCGGGGAGCTATGGATGGGCGCGCTGGTTTGCGGCCTGATCGTCGCACTTCCCGCTTACTTCATCACCCGCTGGGGCATCAACGCCTTCCGTCACTTGCGTGAAGCTCGGCGGCTCCCTCACGGGCCGATGGACCGCTAGAAAGGGAGGGAGCCGACGGGTAGCGGGGCGGTGGTGGTGATAGGCCGCTTCCGCCAACCCGCCGGCTTGGGACTAAGCTTCTTTCTTGGAGCCCTCGACCCGATCGGAGAGCTCGCCCATCGACTCCGCGATACCGCTGATCATCTCGGAGGTGGTCTTGAGGGTGCTGGCAGCGGCGTCGATTGCGGTGCGCGAAACCCCAAGCCACAAGCTGGTGACCTTGCGGCCCAGTGTCGTGACGCTTTCGGCGGTCTTGCTGACCTGATCGACAGCTGCATTCATGTTTTCTTCGATGGTGGATTGGATCTTTTCTTGGTCAGTCATCGGCTTTCTCCTGGTTGGGGGTCGATGCTTGGGGCAAGGCGTCCCTGCCCGTGATCAATTTTCGGCCGGGGTCGTCGAAGAGAACCATGTAGGCCTCGGACCCGGCAGGAAGCGTCTTTCCGGTCACGCCGCAGACTGCGTCGTGGACGAGCGTCATCGGCGTCACCCCGACGGCGCCCTCGAGCGGATCGGCCGGCGCCGGGGACTCCTCTACGGGCTCCGGACTGTCCGTCGCCTCCGCCCCGGGGATCTTGCTCAGTTGCGCGCTCGACCTTCGTCGAAAACGGTGCCGTTCGGAGGCGAGCAATTCTACGACCTCGCGGAGCTCGCCCTCGGCCTTGGCGCCCACGACGTCGAGGGTATCGAGCGCGTCCTCGAGGAGCGCTCGAACGACATTGGACACCGGGACGCGCCATGCGTTGGCGACCCGCTTGAGCTCCTGCTCGAGGACCGCAGGCACGCGGGTGTGCAACACCCGCTCTTTCCTGGCGTCCTGGCGGCTCTTCTTGTCGTCTCCCTCGCTCATGCCCCACTTGTAACACGATGTGACACAATCGCAACCGGGCTCGTGTCACAATCTTGTAAACATTTGTAATTACGACTTTTTAGCCCCGCCCAGCTCGATTCAACCCATGTATCACACGCCGTCCGTCGAGCTGGCTCTGCTGATTTGACCCGCGAAATCCAACTGTTAGAGTCGCCCGCCGTGACTCGCACACCCCGCTCCTCGAAGGCCCTGATCCTGTGCCTGGCCGCCACCGCTGCCCTCACCGCCATGGACCTCGGCAGCAAGCACTGGGCGCTCGAGCGGCTTTCGCAGCCGGCCTCGCTCGCGCCGGAGCCTGTCTGCCAGCCCAATGAGTACGGCCGGATTCAAACCCAGCGGAGCCAACGGGCACCGGTCGTGTTGATCGATGGCTATCTCGAGTTTCGATACGCGGAGAACTGCGGCGCCGCATTTGGATTCATGCGCGACATGCCGACGCTGGTGCGCAAGGGCGTCTTCTACGTCGCCGCGGCCGGAGCCGTGGTTCTTCTACTCTGGATGTTCGTTACCGGTCGCGGGGGCACACTGTTCGCGATCAGTGTTCCGCTGATCATCGCGGGCGCCGTCGGGAACTTCGTAGACCGTGTGCGTCTGGGCTACGTCGTCGATTTTGTCCGCTTTCACCTCAACGACCGTTGGGCGTACCCCACCTTCAACGTCGCCGACGCATGGATCACGATCGGCGTGACCTTGATTCTCATCGAAGGCTTCATCGATGGGCGCAGGGAAAAGAGGGCACGTGCGGACGGCGCGGAGCCTCTCGCCAGCTGACCCCTTCTTGCTACGCGGGCGTGATCGCGAGGCCTAGGGGCGTTGCGTCGATTTCGGTGTCGTGCTCGCTGCTGGTGTCTGGACCGCCTCGGGTGAATCCGGTGGCGAGGGTCTCGGTGGCGATGCGCTTGGCG
This sequence comes from Deltaproteobacteria bacterium, assembly GCA_041821485.1. Taxonomy (GTDB): domain Bacteria; phylum Myxococcota_A; class Polyangia; order Polyangiales; family Houyiibacteriaceae; genus SG8-38. The sequence goes on along the minus strand of JBGUEF010000113.1, from coordinate 4,070 downwards.
TGCTCTTCGATTGCCTGCGCCAGGTCGCCGTCGGCGTTCCAGCTCACGTCGATCCTCGCTTCGTAGGCCAGGTCCATGGCCTTGCGGGCTCGTTGAATGCGATTAACCACCTCGCGGGCGAGGCCTTCGCGGCGAAGGCTGTCGTCGACCCGCGTGTCGATCACGACCACTTGGCCCGCGCCCGATGCCGCAGCGAAATCTTCGCGAGCGCTCAGCCGTACCTCGACCTCCTCCGGAGTGAGCTCGATGGGGCCGTCCGGAAGCTCGACGATGATCTTTTCGTTTTCTTCCATCTCGGCGTAGAGGGCAGAACCGTCCGCCTCTGCGAGGGCCTTTTTGCAAGCCGGGACTTGCTTGCCAAGCTTCGGTCCCAGCACGCGGAAGTTCGGAACCAGCTCGAACTCGACGTACTTGCGTGGCTCCTGTGTAAAACCGAGCTCACGCACGTTGAGCTCCTCTCGGATCGCGCTCGCGAAACGGTCGATGGCCTGCCGCTCGGTGTCATCCGCCACGACGACAATCGCTTCCGCAAGCGGCTGCCGCACCTTGAGCTTGTTTTCGTTTCGAACGCGCTGCCCCAGGGTCACCACGTTTCGAACCCGCTCCATCGTCCGCCGGAGCTCTTCGTCGACGCGTGCTTCATCCTGCTCCGGAAACGACGCCAGGTGCACCGATTCCGGTGCGGAGTTGTCGTCCTTGCGAACCAGGTTCTGGAACAGCGTCTCGGTCATGAAGGGGATGAACGGCGCCGCAAGCTTGGTCAGGTCGACCAACACCTCGTAGAGCGTGCTGAACGCCGCGCGCTTGTCGGCAGAATCATCCGAGGCCCAGAAGCGCGCCCGGCTCCGGCGGACATACCAATTCGACAGCCCATCGACGAAGCCGAGGAGGTGTCGCACCGCCATGTGACTCTTGTAGTCATCGAGCTCTTCTCGAACCGCGCGCACCGTCGCATCGAGCTCGGCAAGCACCCAACGATCCATGTCGGGCCGCTCCTCGAGCGGCGGATGGTCGACAGCTGCGGTCCACCCGTCGATATTCGCGTAGGTCACGAAAAAGCTATAGACGTTCCAGATCTTCAAGAGGAATTCGCGCACAGCGTCGGTCGCCGCGTCATCGAAGAACCGCGTATTCTGCCCAGGCACCGTGCCCGCATAGAGCGCCCAGCGGACCGCATCCGCGCCCACGCGATCCATGAGCACCAGCGGGTCGGTGTAGTTCTTGTCGCGCTTGCTGAGCTTCTTGCCCTTCTCGTCGGTCATCAAACCGAGGACGACGCAGTTTTTGAACGGATGGGGCAGGGGGTGCTCCGGAAACATGAGCGAGCTGATCGTCATCAACGAGTAGAACCAGCCGCGGGTCTGATCGACCGCTTCGGTGATGAAATCGGCCGGGAAGCTCCCCTCGAAGCCTTCCCTGTTCTGGTGCGGAAAACCCCACTGCGCGAAAGGCATACAGCCCGAATCGAACCAGCAGTCGATGACCTCAGGGACGCGCCGGTACACGCCCGGCTCACCGTCGTTGGTCCAGGTCACCTCGTCGATCCAAGGCTTGTGGACCATCAGGTGGTCCTGCAACGTGGGATCCACAGCCTTTGCTTTTTCGAAGTGCGCAAACGCGTCGGGGTTTCGTTCGAGAATCTCGGCTGCCGAACCGACCGACTCTACCGCACCGGTCTCATCGTTCTTCCAAATCGGAAGTGGCGTTCCCCAGAAACGCTCACGTGACAGCGCCCAATCGACGTTGCCCTCGAGGAACTGCCCCATGCGGCCGGTCTTGATGTGCTCCGGCTCCCAGTGCACATCTCGATTGTTCTCTTTGACGCGGTCGATCTCCTGTGTGGTACGGATGAACCAGGATCGGCGGGCGTATTGGATCAGCGGGTCCTGCATCGCACGCCAGCAGAACGGATAGTCGTGGCGGTACACCTCTTCCTTGAAGAGCACCTCGCGGGCGCGGAGGTTGCGGATGATGTCCCGGTCCGCCTCCTTGCAGAACCTCCCCGCGAAGTCGGTCACTTCGTCTGGGAAGGTGCCGTCCGGCTTCAGGAGCTGAAGGAAGCCCATGCCCTTTTCCCTGCAAACCCGGAAATCGTCCTCACCGAACGCCGGCGCGAGATGAACGAGGCCGGAACCGCTGTCGAGCGACACGAAATCCGCATCGACGACCTCCCAGGCAGGGCCGCCCTCGGGCTCCGCGTAACGGAACGGCGGCTCGTAGCTCAACCCGACGAGCTCGGAGCCCTTGCGCGTCGCCACGACCTTCACGTCGTCGCCTAAGACTTTGCCTACGAGCGCGGCGGCGAGAACTAAGCGCTCGCCACCTTCGATCTCGACGGTCGCGTAGTCGGTCTTGGCGTCGACGGCGAGCGCGATGTTCGATGGAAGCGTCCAAGGGGTCGTCGTCCATGCCAGGAACGAGGTGCGGTCCTCGCCTTTGACGGGGAAGCGAATCATCACCGATGGATCGTCGAGCGTCTTATACCCCTGGCCGACCTCACCCGCGGAAAGCGCCGTCCCACCTTGCGGCCACCACCACACGACCTTGTAGCCCTGGTAGAGCAGCCCCTTGTTGAACATCTCGGAAAGCGCCCACCACACGCTTTCGACGTACGACTTGTGGAAGGTGACGTACGCAGAATCGAAATCGACCCAGAAACCGATTCGCTGGCTCATCTTCTGCCACTCGCCGATGTACTGGAACACCGAGTCGATGCACTTGCGGCTGAACGCCTCGACCCCGTAGTCCTCGATCGCCTCGCGGCCGCTGATGCCGAGCTCCTTTTCGACCTCGACCTCGACCGGGAGACCGTGGGTGTCCCAGCCGGCGCGCCGGGGTACGTGGTAACCGCACATCGTCCGGTAGCGCAGGAACACATCCTTCATGACTCGGGTGAGCACGTGACCGGGGTGGGGCATGCCATTGGCCGTTGGTGGGCCTTCGTAGAAGATGAAGGCCTCTTTTGCCTCGCCGCCTTCCAGGGTCTTCTCGAAAATGCGAGCGTTTTCCCAGAACGCGAGTTGGGTCGCGTCGAGCTCGGTGAACGAAACCTGCGGGGAGACGGGGTCGAACATGGCCCCGCGGCATACCACGCCAAGCCGCGATTTCCACCGGGGCCGCTGGTTTGAGAACTGGCGGGGCTCCTGGTAGACCCCCGCCCATGGCTGAGTTGATCGACGGGAAGGCGCTTGCCAAAGAGGTGCGGGCGGAGGTCAAGGCGAGGGCGGAGGCGTTCAAGGCGACGCACAACCGAGCGCCGGGTTTGGACGTAGTGCTCGTCGGGGACGACCCTGCCTCTCAGGTATACGTCCGCAACAAGGAGCGCGCCGCGGCCCGAGCCGGGATCGAGGGCCGCGTCCACCGGCTCCCCACAGAGACGACCGAGGCTGACCTCCTGGCGCTGATCTTCGAACTCAACGGGGACGATCACATCGACGGCATCCTCGTCCAGCTGCCTTTGCCAGATCATCTACATGACCAGACCATCGTCGATGCGATCGACCCCGCAAAAGACGTCGATGGCCTGCACCCGTTCAACGCCGGACTACTCGTCGTCGGCCGCAGTGGGCTTCGCCCGTGCACGCCCAGCGGTTGCATGCGAATGCTCGAGAACGTGGGCTGTGACCCCAAAGGCAAGCGCGCTCTCGTCCTCGGCCGAAGCACCCTGGTCGGCAAACCCATTGCCCTGATGCTCCTCGAGAAGCACGCGACAGTGACGATCGCGCACTCACGAACCGAAGACCTCGCCGACCGCGTCCGCGAGTCCGACATCGTGATCGCCGCGGTCGGCCGCGCGAACCTGGTGAAAGGCGATTGGATCAAAGAAGGCGCGGTGGTGATCGACGTCGGCATCAACCGCCTCGACGACGGCACCCTGACCGGTGACGTCGACTTCGAAGGCGCCAAGGAGCGCGCGTCGCACATCACACCGGTGCCGGGCGGCGTCGGGCCGATGACGATCGCCATGCTCCTCAGCAACACAGTAGACGCCGCCGAAGCCCGGATCATGTAGGACATTGGTACTGCATCACCGGAGAACGGCCCGCGACGCACGTGCTCGCGAGCGGGAC
>JBGUEF010000112.1:0-9333 GCA_041821485.1 Deltaproteobacteria bacterium | reverse complement strand
GCGGGTCCGGATCCGGCCTGGGTCACCCTCACGGTGACCGCCATACCCGATGTTGAGGGCACCGTCGAGGCGGATTTCGGTGCTGGATTCATGCCGAGTCCGTTTGTGTTTCCTCCCACCGAAATCACGGCGGGCGGGAGCCATTCCTTCTCCGCGCTTATCAGGGTCGACATTGGCCAACGGACCACCATCAACTGGACGGCGGTTGCCGCTGCGCCTGACGACGTGAACCTCAGCAACAACACCGCCACCGCGGTTAGCAACGTCAAGGTGACCGGTAGTGGTGGTGGTGGCCAGGGCGGCCCTCCATAACCGGCCAAACGCTATCCGGCACTAGCCGGCGCAACAACCCCGGGCCGCAACGGCCCGGGGACCGCAGAAACCGTAACAGCTCAGGCAGACGCTCGACCCCCCTCACCTTTTTTGTAGTTGATCCTGCGACTCCCCGCGCAGGTGGAGGAAAGCCATGAAAATGAAACACCGATTTTCGCGTTCGCTGTTTGTGACGGTGGGGGTCGCTGCGATCGTGGCGACTGCCGCGGCCGTCGATGCTGCCCCGCCCAAGGCCGGGTTCGACTGGGTTACGGTGGTCAACAACACCGACCTGATGCCGCCACTCGATGTGAGAAACTTCAACAGCTACAATCAGCCCTCGGTGAATGTGGACGGGCTGGTGGTCATCCGGGCCCGCAGCCGCGGCGGGCCGCCGCTGGGGCAACCGACCCACGGCATCTACACCCGCGACATGTCGATGGAGGGCCCCATCGTCAGAATCCTCGACCGGACCACCCTGGTTCCGCAGCCCAACAATCTGGGCACCACCTTCGTCGAGACGCCGTCCTTCCCGCGCATCGACATGGGGTCGGACACCATTGCCACGCGCGGCAATCACCAGCCGGTGTGGACATACACCCCGCCCGACAGCGACGAGACCCGGGCCGGGACCACGGGGATCTACACCAACCCCTTCGATGATCTCATCACCGGCGCCGCCAAACTGGGCGCGGTCCCGGCGTTTTCCTTCTTCGAGGTCCCCGAGTTCCCCGGCACGACGTTCGAGGTATTTCCCGGCGCGCCGTCGGTGACGGAAGGCGACACCATCGTGTTCAAGGGCAACTACACGGACCCGGACGACGGCAGCGCCAGGACCGGGGTGTACTACCGTGAACTGATAGACGACTCAATCAACGGGGACCCGGGTGGCGGCACCCTCCCGGTGGTATTAATCGCCAACAGCACTGACACCCTGATTCCGGGCACCGACACGGTGTTCGGCTCCACCGCCCCGCCCAGCGCCGCTGGCGAGAGGGTCGTGTTCGCCGGCTTCGACAACGAGGACGCCCCGACCCTGGGCGGCATCTACCTGGCGGCACTGGAACCCCAGCCGCCACTCGACACACTCGTCAGCATTGGGGGACGGGTTCCCGGCGAGTCTCGCAACGACACCTTCAATGGTCTCGGTGAGGGCGGTGCGTTCGACGGCCGCTTCGTGGGCTTCTGGGGCGCCTGGGGCGAAGAGACCAAGACCGTGCGCCTCTACTGCCCGACGGAAGGCAACCGGGACCGCATTGACTATTGCAATCAAGCGCTGGTCTGTGAAGACACGGGCGAGACGATAGGGGATGAGAACAGTATCTGCGACGACGAGACCGACCCGAACTTTGGGATCAGTTGCTATCAGGACAAAGAGGTGCCGGTCAATCAGGGCATGTTTGTCCACGACATCGACACGCGCAGTACGCGGGTAGTAGCGAAGACCGGTCCGCAATTCGATGAGTTCCTGTTCTGGAACTTCTCCGGCAAGACCCCCTGCACGGGCGGCGGCCACTCAGAGGAAGGCGCCGAGGACGACGGTGAGCCGGCGCGCTGGCGCTCCTCGGCCTTCGTCGCCGTTGCGGGCGGGGTGGGTGCGACCTTCAATACCGCCTTCAAGGCCAGGACGGGCGAGCTGGTTGACGGGGTCTATGTGGATCCGGTGGACGGGATCTACCTCAGAAAAGGGCCGGGGCAGGGTCAGGCTATCGTGACCGTCCTCGACACCACCATGGACGGGCAGGCGCTCGATCCCGAGGCACCAGAGGGATCAACCATTGCCGAGCTGGGTCTCGAGCGCGAGGGCCTGCGCGGCGACTGGCTGGCGGTCAGTGCCAAGATGGGGATTGAAGGTGGCGAAGAAGAAGATGACATGGCCGGGATCTACATCACCAACGTGCCGTAACCAGGTTAGGGCAACCGGGGCAACGTGGAACGGCAAGTGCGCCAGCTATGTCTGCATGCACTTCCCACGTTAGCGCGCCGCCGCGGTCGCGGCCGCCAGCCCCGCCCGTGCCGACGCGTTTTCCGGAGAGACGAGCAGCACCTTTCGAAACTCGGCTTCGGCTTCCCCGCGTCGACCACGACGCAGCAGACACCAACCCACGCCTGCCCGCATCGTGAGGTCCGAGGGGTGCAGCGCGAGGACCCGTCGGTAGACTCGCTCGGCGTCGTCGAAGCGACCGAGGTTGTAGAGGGCCCACGCGAGGCTGCGGCTCACGGCGTGGTTGTCCTTGTCGAGTCGGAGCGCGGCCCGCGCCTCAGCTTCCGCATCCTGGAAGCGGTGGAGGGCGACGAGTGGCGCGAGGATTCCCTCTCGGGGCTCGACTGCTTTCGGGGCAGCCTCGATGGCCTGACGATAGGCGCCGACCGCCTCCTGATAGCGAGCGGTGAGGTAGAGAAGCCACGCGCGTCGCACCAGGAAGAGGTAGTCCGTTTTGGCCTCCCCGGGCAGCTCGTTCAGAGCCGCGAGCGAGGCTGCGTGCTCGCCTCGCGCCTCGAGGTCATACGAGCGCTGCCAGATCTGAGGCGCATCGGCGCGAACCGGCGCCTCGACCGCGAGCGCCCCAACCAGAAGCACGAAGATCAGGAGCCAACTTGGTGTCGAATTCATCTGCTATCTCCTCCCGCCGTCAACGGCCCTGACTCTTTGCCCTCATCGCTCGCCTCCCACACCCGGACGGCCCGGCGCCGCCGACCTCGAACTTCGACCGAGACCTCTTCCAGGCCGCGCGCCGAGATCCGTGCTTCGCTTCGGATGGCCGGCGCTCCATCGTGTCGGTAGCTCAGAGACTCACCCCGGACGAACGCTTCGCCGTCGGAGTGGACCACGCAATAGCGCATCTCGACGCCAGTCGAGGCCTGAAAGGGGGCGATGAAGTCCGCGAAGGGGCGGATAAACCACGGTAGGAACGCGCGGCTGGGCAGGTGGTCGGTCCACGAGAGGCTTCGCGATTGGTCGAAGGGCACTCTGGACAGCGCCGTCTGCATCAGGCGCAGGGAAGAGCGCGGGTCGCCGGTGGCGTCCCATACGATGAAGCCGCTCGGAGCGTGGTCGTAGTAGACCGTCGCGCGGAGGTCTCGAGACTTGAGCCGGAAGGTCCCGTTCAGGTCGATGTCGGCGACCAGTTCCTCGATCCGGCCATCGGTCTCGAACCGGAGCGTCTCGCCGTACTCGAAGCGAAGTCGCCCCGCGAGCGTCGGGTCGGGCTGGACGTTGCGCACGATCGCCCCCTCGTCCGGGACCATCACCGAGACCATGGTCTCGCCCTTTTCGTCCTCGACGATCAGATCTTGCAGCTCCAGCGCCAGGGTCGGCGCGCCCACTCGCGCCGTCGCCTGCAGCTGGAAGTGCAGATGGGGCGTCGGCGAGCGTCCCGAATTCCCGCAGAGACCGAGTGTCTCTCCGAGGCGGACATGCTGCCCCTCTTTCACAGTGATCGTCCCCGGAGAGAGGTGGCAGACGAGGGAGTAGAGCCCCGGCGCGTGGTAGACGATGACGACATTGCCCCAGTTGTCCTCGACGTTGATCTCCCCCACCGGGTTGTCGGGGATCTCGTCGTCGACGAGCGCCACGATCCCTTTGGCCGGCGCGACGACGGGCAGGTGGTAGCATCGATAGTCCTCGAGGCGCGAGCCGTCTCCCGTGAAGAACTCCCCGTCGTCGTCGGCGACCTGGAAGTCCAGCGCATGCCGCCATGCGTCGCGGTGGGTGATCGTTCCGTCGACGCTCTGGGTGCAGACCCATCGACCGAGGAAGGGCGCGGAGATGCGCACGAAGTAACGGGAGCCGAAGCGAGCGAGGCGCGTCCGGAAGTAGTTGAGGTTCTGCTCCGGGCTGCCCGGGAGGAAGTCCACCGCCTTCGGACGGCCGTCACTCATCCGCTGCCGCATGGCGTAGAGCACCAGGAGCACGGTGAGATTGAAGGGCAGGATGAGCAAGGGTACGCCCACGTAGGCGAGGCGGCCGACCGTGCCGAGCGTGAAGATCCCGCCCGCGAGCGCGCCTGCGGCGGCCAACACGAACGACGAGGGGCTGGGCACGAACCACACGCCACCGAGGGCGACGGCGATGAGGATGCAGTTGTAGCCGAGGAGGATGCGGAGCATCGGGTCTCCGAGCACGAAGAGCTCCGCGCCAAAGAAGGCAACGAGCGCGAAGGCCATGGCCGAGAGCAGCGTCGCGATGCGGCTGTATGTCAGCAGCGCCACGAGGACGAGGGCCCCGGCGTCGATGCGCGGGAGAAAGAAGATGGCGCCGAGGCTCTGCAGGTAGAGCTTCCCCGCGTCCGACAGCCCCTCGAGGGTCGCGACGGCGTTGGCGTCGAAGGTTCGCATCGGGAGATCGGCGAGGGGGATCGTCCCCGTCACCACGTGGAAGACGGCGAGGAAGGGGAGGGTGAGCGTCGGGAGGTTGAACTGAACTCCGAGCGCGGAGTGCAGGGCGGCGGTGATGAGCACGCTCGCCATGACCGCGACCGCGAAGAGCCCGATGGCAAGGGGCGTGAACTCGACGAAGGCCGCGCCGCCGAGGCCGATCAGAAGGGCGTTGTAGCCGTAGAGGCCGCTCGCTATGAGCTCAGACGGGAGGTCGAGCACCCGGGCCGTGCCCAGGGCGAGGAGCACGGCGGCGAATCCGGCGAAGAGCATGCGGAGATCGACGGCCGTGGCGAGGAGTAAGAGGAAGCCCACCGGGCGTGAGCGCCCGAAGAGGATCTGCGAGTAGCTCCCGAGGAAGGCGTCGCCAGCGAAAAGGGTGCGCTCCCGGAGCCCGGGCGGGGAAGGCGCTGCCGCGCTCAGAGCCACTCGGGCAGCTCCTCCGGGCCGAGGACGTCATTCAGATCTTCGCGGCGGCGGATCGGCGCGTGCCGACCGTCGCGCCCGATGAGCACGACCGCCGGACGGTAGGTGATGAACTGCATCCACTGCGTGACGTTGTAGGCGCCGACGTTGTGGAGGACGAGGTGATCGCCGACGTCCATGGGCGGGAAGAGGAGCGTGTCCCTCAGGACGTCGATGTTCATGCAGAGCGGACCGTAGACCACCGTCGGCTCGGCGGTGCTGCCGAAATCCTGCGCCGGGACCAGATCGTGGTCGTACCAGAACGAGGTGAAGAGCGTGTTCACGCCGGCGTCGACGACGAGGCCGCGTCGCCCGTCGGGGAGACGTTTGTTCGCGTGGACCGTGGTCACGAGGTAGCCCGCGTCGTCGACCAGCGCTCGACCAGTCTCGAGGACGAGGGCTGGCTGGGCCTCTGGTGGATAACTCAGCTCCTGCAGCCCGTCGGCCACCGCCTCTGCGTAGCGAGCGAACGAGGGGGTAGCCTGCTCGGCCGGGAGGTATTGCGCCTTGAGCTTGTTGTGCGAGGCGAATCCGCCGCCGAGGTCGAGGAACTCCAGGGTGATCCCGTGTTCGCGGCGGAGGTCGTTGGCGAAGCCGGCGAGCTTCGCGGAGGCCTGCCCGTAAGCCTCGGGCTCGAGGATGAAGGTCCCGAGGTGAGAGTGGAGGCCCACGAGCTCGAGTTGTCCACCCCCGATGAGCCGCGTCACGGCCGTCTTTGCTTGCCCGCTCTCGAGGTTGAAGCCGAAGCGCGTCCACGCGGGGATGCCCTCCACGGCGAGGTTCAGTCGGAGGGCGACCCTGGGCTTGATCCCGTGGCGCTCGGCGATGCGCTCCGCGGCCGCGAGCTCGTCGAAGTGATCGAGGTGGACGATGGCGCCGTCCTGGAGGGCGCGCTCCAGGATGGGCTCGGGCTTGTACGGGCCGTTGAAATGAATCTGGTCGGGAGCGACGCCCAGGTGGAGGGCCTTGTCGTACTCGAATTCGCTCACGACTTCGGCCCATGCCCCCTCGCGGTGGAAGACCCGGCAGATCGCGTCGAGGTAGTTCGTCTTGTAGGACCACGCGATCCGTACGCGGGGGCTACGAAGGGAGAAGGCGTCGCGAAGCTCTCGATATCGGGAGACGAGGGTCTTCTCGGAGAAGACGAAGAGCGGAGATCCATAGGTGGCCACCAGCTCCTTCACGGCCACGCCGTCGATATGCGTCTGGGGACGCATGGTTCGGACGTGCCCGAACTTGTTCATCAGGCCGCTCTGGTGGCGGACGAGGACCGGACGTTCGTAGCGCGGCTTGTTCGCGGAGGAGGTCATCGCTCGCTCTCTTCTCCGCGGATTCGTTCGCCCGCGGTGGTCATGGTCTGCAGGTCCTCGAGCGTTGCGATCTGGTCGATCGCGATGCGCACGAACATCGTGCCCGCCTGGAAGTCGCGCATCGGGGCGACGCTCTCTCCCATCGCCAACCGGGCCACCGCCTCCGGGAGGTTCATCCCCGCGCCGGCGCTCAGGAAGGTCCAGGCCGGAAAGCGCGGGTTGATTTCCATCAGATGGTAGCGACCGTCACGGGCCTTCATCACCTCGACCTCGCAGGGCCCTCGCCACTTCGACGCGCTCATGAATTGCTCGGCCATCTCGAGGAGGTTGGGATCCTTCACGGCGATGCCCGCCCAGCCCTTGCCCTTGTCCGTTAGATAGGTCTTGCGCATGGAGACCGCGCCGACGAGCCCGCCCTCTCCGTCGCCCACGGCCACGACGTCGTACTCATCGCCCTCCACGAATTCCTGGACGATGACCGGAAATCCCCAGGCCGCCACGCACTGGTGGAAGGCCTCGACTGCATCGTCGACCGCCCTCGCGATGGTCGCGCCGTAGTAAGGTCCCTTGATCACGAGGGGGAAGGGCATCTCGTTGTGGATGTCGTAGAGCGGACCGACGTCGCCGAGCACCCGGGCCCGGGGCACGGTGATGCCCGCCTGTCGACCGAGCTCCATCAGATGCGCCTTCGAGCGAAGCTCGAACTGCGCTCGACTCGGGAGGAAGGTACCGATCCCGAGCTCGGCCAACATCGGCTCGAGGGCGATGAAGGAGGGGAGCTCGGCGTCGAGCGTCGGAATGATGGCCGCGAGGCCTCCGACCCGGTCGTGGATGTAGCGGATGCGCTCCGCCAGCGCTTCGACGCCCTCCTTCGGATAGGGGATCATGAAGACGTCGTCCACGAGGTCCTTGGCGTAGACGCCTGGCTCGAGTGCGTCGTAGGCCAGTCCGACCGTGCGAACGGCCAGGTCCGGCGCGGCGCGGAGCGCTCGGATGACCGAGACTCCGGGGCCCGGGTTGTCGGTGGCGTTGAGGCCGGTGACTGCGATGGCTCGAGGCTTCATGGTCGACCTCACTCGGAGCCTTCGTGGGGGAGCACGCCGTTGTAGCGCAGCAACTCGAGGAACTCGTCGATGTCTCGGGAGAGATCCGCGTCCGTGACGTCGAACGACTCCTCGAGCTGGGCGATGAGCTCATCGCGGCCGAGACCTTCCTTCAGGCCGCGGAGGAGGCAGAGGGCCGAGGCGTTGAGGCTGAACGTCGCGCCACTGTAGGGGTCGAAGACGAAGCCCGTCTCGCTCACGGCGAGGTCCTTGATTCTCTGGTTGATCGAATCGGTCATGGCGCGCCTCCAAGGCCCAAGGTGAGGAAGTGAGCGTTTGATCGGACGAGACCCGTCTCTACCGGGGTCTCGATCGCCTGCCATTCGTAGAGCAGGTACACGTAGAGAGGAGACTTGGTCTCGAATCGGATTCCGCCGAAGACCCCGCCGAGCTGTCGGTCTATCGTATTGTAGACCAGCGCGAGGCCGAGGTAAGCCGGGCGCTCCACAGGTCCATAGCGACCTCCGACCCAGAGCGACGAGGCCTCGAAACGAGCTCGAATCAGGAGGCTCGCGTCTGGGAGAACTTCGCCCTCGGTGCTCCGGAGGATCGAGAAACCCGGCTGCACCTCGAGCCGCTCGCTCGCGGGCAGCGCCCAGCTCAATGCGCCGCGCACCACGGTCGCATCGTCGACGATGCTCACGCTCCCTTCACCGATGATATCCCCGAACGGGCTGAGTCGGAGGGAGAGCCCCGTCACCCAGGTCACGCCGGAGAGGGCAATGTCGTCCTGGGCCCACGCGAAGTGAGCCATCAAGCCGAAGAACGGCCAGGCGGCGCCGAGGCGCGCGTGGACCTGATGCTGACTGTTCATCTGCTGCGGAGATCCTTCGCCGGGACCCGGGCCGGGTCCGGGACCCGGGCCCGGCCCGGCCCTTAGCCCGGCCCGGGCCCCGGACCCGGTACGCGTGTCCCTCACCGCGTATGCCGCGTATCGATATGTCCCGCCCACCAGCATTCGTCGCGCGATCCGTGCGTCGAGCGAAGGGGCGAGTCCGAGCGCCCACGCCTTGAAGGGATTTCCCGGGTAGAGGTGGAGGGTGACGCTCCCGTCGACGTAGAGGCGCAGCGCGCGGGCCGCCTCGACGGCAAGGGCGCGCCCCTCGAGGGCCGAGGCATCTTCCGGTCGCATCGCGAGGACCCGGTCGAAGGCCTCGAGGGCTTCGTCGGGCCGATCGGTTCGTAGATAGACCCAGGCGAGCCCGAGCTCCGGCTCGGCGCCTCCCTCCGAGAGGGTGCTCGCTCGCGCGTAGTGGGCTTCGGCCCTCTCGAAGTCTTCAAGCAGGAAATAGAGCCAACCCAGCTGGAGGAAGAGGACGTAGTCGTCCGGATGGGAGTCCACGATCGACTCCAGGACGGCGACCGCCGTGGTGGGATCGCCCTCCGCCTCGAGCAGGAGGGCGCGTCGAAAGGCGTCGTCATACGTGGTGTCGGCGAGGGCCCGCCCTGCAGACCCCAGCTGGGCAGCGACCAACAAGACGCCGAGAGCGCTGCTTGGAAGCACGAATCGCACCCGCGCAATATACGCTCGTGTCGTGGACCGGCAACGGAACCGGGAGTCGCACCCAGCTTGCCCAGAGCAACCAGCCACCTCACCAATACTGAAATGTGAGGATGGTACGCGCTCGACGGCAGGGCACTTCGATCTAGCGGCCGTGAGCAGTGCAGGCAGCACTTGAAGGGTTGGGGTCGGTTACCCTCGCGGCGGGCACGGAAACATCAACGATTGTGCGGCCGGCGGCGTTCCGAGGAGGCACAGGTTGTCG
>JBGUEF010000111.1:0-9352 GCA_041821485.1 Deltaproteobacteria bacterium | reverse complement strand
GTAGAAGTCATGGGCGACCTCGTGCGCGATCGCCGGCCAGCGCCAAAGGCTGTGCTCGAAGCCTACGGGTAGTCGGAGCGGGGCTACCCGCGTCGAGGCGAAGCGCGGGACGATCGACAAGTCCCAGTCGCCAGTCACCACCACTGGCTGGCTGGTTCTCAAGTCGAGCCCCTGCGCGCGGGCGAACTCGAGGATAGGTGCGTAGCAGGCGTCGGCCATTGCGTCGGCGTCGCCGACAAACGACGAGCGTCCGTACATGCGTTGCTGCGCCATCGTCTTCAGGTAGCGGAGGAGCGCATCGAGCCCACGTAGAACCGTGGTCTCCTGAACGATCGTCGACAGTGTTGGGCTGCTTTTCAGCGAGCGGTCGATCATGTCGAGACGGCCGAGCAGATCCTCGCGCAATGCCGGGACGAGGCGCGCCAATCGCGGATCGCTCTCCGCACGCGCGAGCAGGCGGGATGCCTCTAGCTTCAGCCTGTCGAGCTGCGCGATCGCTGCGGCGGCGAAGTCATGCTCGGTGGGGCGTTTCGCAACCGCAGGTTCGCGCCTGGGTTTCGGCGGCGGCTCTCGCCTTGGCTGGCCAGACGGCGGGGAGCGCTGCGGCTCTTTTCGCGCTGGCGCTCTGGCCGTCGTTTCCTGCGCCGTACCGGCTTGCTCCCGCTTCTTCTTCTGTCGGTCCCGCCATCGCTTGAACAGGGGATAGAGGATGTAGATCAGGAGGGCGATCTCACCGAGATGTTCTGTGAGCAGCTCCCTCATCTGCTGTCAGCGCTTTCGCCGGCTGTAGAGGAGCACGGGGCGCTGGAGCGGACCTTCACCGCGTTTCGTGATCAGGTCCGCCAAAATCAGCCGCGCCACGAACGTCCGCGGCTGAGCGAGCAGGGCGCCTAGCGGCAAGGGCTTAGATTGGGCCTTCATCATCATCCCGCCCGCCCGTTGATTTGCTGATCGAATCGCGCATCTCGGTGTCCGCCGCGACGTTGCGGAGGTTGTAGTAGTCCATCACGCCGAGATTGCCTTCTTTGAGCGCCTCGGCCATTGCTGCGGGGATCTTGGCTTCGGCCTCGACGAGCCCTGCGCGCATGTCCTCGACCTTGGCGCGCATCTCTTGCTCGAGAGCCACCGCGAGCGCGCGCCGTCCCTCCGCGCGAGCCTGTGCGACCTGTTTGTCCGCCTCGGCCTGCTCGGTCATCAGCTTGGCGCCGATGTTGGTGCCGACATCGATATCAGCGATATCGATCGAGAGAATGTTGAATGCGGTACCGCTATCGAGGCCGCGCGCGAGCACGTTCTTGGAGATGGTGTCTGGGTTTTCGAGAACCTCGGCGTAGTTCATCGACGAGCCGATCGTGGAGACGATGCCCTCGCCGACACGTGCCACCACGGTCTCCTCGGTTGCGCCTCCGACCAGTCGATCGATGTTCGACCGGACGGTGATTCGTGTGATCACGAGGAGCTGAATGCCGTCTTTCGCCACTGCGGTGATCTTGGGCGTCGTGATGACCCTTGGATTGACGCTCGTCTGCACGGCCTCGAGCACGTCGCGTCCCGCGAGATCGATCGCCGCCGCTTGTTGGAAGCCGAGCGTAATGCCGGCCTTGTCCGCGCTGATGAGCGCATTGATCACCCGCTCGACGTTGCCCCCGGCGAGGTAGTGGGACTCCAACGTATTCGTCGTAATGTCGAGACCGGCCTTCGCCGCGGTGATGCGGGGGTTGACGACCGCGCCCGGCGACACCCGCCGCAGGCGCATGCCGATGAGCTCGCCGAAGCCGACCTTCGCGCCGCTCGACCAGGCTGCGATCCAGAGCCGGACCGGGATCAGCCAGACGAACAGAACGAAGAGGACGATGATGAGGAGAAAAATTAGGGCGAGTGGTGCGAACTGCATGGGACTTCCTTCTTAGGTTGCATCAGGGATGCGCACGACGATGCGTGGCCCCTCTACGGTCATGACTTCGACTTCCTGATGGCTGTCGACGTATTCACCTTCGGTCATCACATCGACTTCGTCCGAGCCAAAGCGGACACGACCGATGGGACGGAGCGGGGTGACGGTGGTTCCTCGGCGCCCGAGGAGATCACTCCGATCTTCTTGCGAGTGCGCGGCGGCTTGGCTGTGCTCGAGAACCACGGCCCGAGCGAAGCGGGTTCTTGGAAGCCACAAGAGAATGATGCCCGCGGCTACGAGCGAAGCTCCGGCCGTTACGCCGCCCCACAACGGCCCGAGCTCCGTCCATGCGGCGATGGCTCCCGCCGCGAGCGCCATCAAGCCCAGGGCGCCGGCGACGCCGAAGCCGGGCACCACCGCCACCTCGGTGAAGAGCAAGATCAACCCGAGTACGAGGACCACGGCGATGATGAGGGCGCTCACGACTCCTCCTCGGGACGGACTACCAGGGCCGGTCCGTCTTTGCCGATCACCCGGACCCGCGACCCGTGGGCGATGAACTCGCGCTCGCTGGTGGCTTCATGACGTGCCCCGTCGATGATGATCTTTCCAGCCGGTCGCAGGTCGGTCAGCGCTTCGCCGACTTGTCCAACGAGGTCGGAGGCGCTCGGTGCCGAGAGGAAACCCGTCTCGGCATCTTCCAACACGAAATTCTTGCCCATCGCGGTCTTCGACAGAAGGCGCATGAAGACCAGTGCCAACACGAACGCGCCGAGCAGCGAGAGCAAAACGCGTGTCATCGCATCGGCGAGCACGCCGGTCTTGAACGAAACGTCGATCGGGATCCCGATCAACGCGAGCACGAGCGCGGCGATGACGAAGATCAAGCCGAGCACGCCCGGCACGCCAAGGCCCGGGACGAAGAAGATCTCGACGATGACGAGAACGACGCCTGCCAAGAACAGCAAGGCTTCTTCCCAGCCGACGAGATGAACGACCGCATGGCCGCCAAAGAACAACACCAGCGCCAAGAAGCCAACCAGGGTGAACGCTCCGACGGTTCGGGTGTAGAACGCGACCATCAGGCCGAGCATGCCGACCGAGAGCAGAAGGCCGCTGACCGTTGGTTCGGTCAGCCAGCGGGCGATCTCCTCGCCCCAGTTGAGCTCGACATCGGTGATCTCGGGGTTTTCGAGTGTTAGGATGTTCCACACCTCGTCGAGGTTGGCGGCCTTTGCATCGGCCATGCCCATCTTGAGCGCCTGGTCCGTGTCCAGGGTCAGCAGCTTGCCCGCTTCGACGATGCCATCGATGACCACCTCCGCATCGACCATGGCCTCGGCGATGTCGCCGCGCCTGCCATTGGCTTCGGCGGTGGTGCGCATTTCAGCGCGCATGTACGACACCATCTTTTCGCCCACCGCCTCGGCTTGGCCGCCGGGTGCGGCCTGAATCGGCGTCGCTGCGCCAATCGTACCGCCTTCGGTCATGATGATGTTGTCGCAGGCCAAGCTGATCAGAGCCCCGGCGCTGATGGCGCGCGGGTGGATGAAGGCGACGGTCCGCGGCTTGGCTTCGAGCAATGCATCGCGAATCTGAATCGCGGCGTCGACACGCCCACCGAGCGTGTTGACGTCGAGCACAATCGCGGCGGCATCGGGATTGTCCTCGATTGCGCGGCGCACGAACGCGGCAAGCCCGAGCTCGACCGTGCGGTCGATCGCCACGACGACGACTTGGCTTCCAGGCGGTGCGTCGATCGGAAGGGTTTGCACGTCACCGTCGACGTTGGCGCTTGGCGCGGGACGGTACCCGGAATCGTCATCGTCATCGCCTTTGTCGGGCTTTTGGCCGAGGGCCACCTGCACGGTGCAAAGGAGCACGCTAGCGATCAGAAAGCCGCGGAAGCTCAATCGCGGGTATTGGGCCCACCTCACGCCGTGCAACCTAGCTCCCTTGGGACCCTAGCTCAATGCCGTACTTCTTGAGAATCGAGCGAGCCAGAGCGGACTTGTGAACCTCGTCCGGCCCGTCGTAGATCCGGGCGGCCCGTTCGTGGCGGAAGAACCAGGCTAGAGGGGTGTCGTCGGTCATGCCTAGGCCGCCGTGGACCTGAATCGCCCGGTCGACCACACGTTGGAGAACCCCGGCCACCATGAACTTGATCGCCGAGATCTCGTTGCGCGCGGCCCGCGTGCCCTCGCGATCGATCTTCCAGGCGGCCTGGTAGACCATCAGCCGGGCGGAGTCGATCTCGGCGCGGCTTTCGGCGATCCAATGCTGGATGGCTTGCTGGGTCCCGAGCGGTCGATTCGGTGCCACCATTCGCCGCGAGGCGTACGCGCACATCAAATCGAAGGAGCGCTCGCAGATCCCGAGCCAGCGCATGCAGTGGTGGATTCGCCCTGGGCCGAGACGCTCTTGCGCGATCGAGAAGCCAGAACCCTCCTCCCCGAGCAGGTTCTCGGCCGGAACGCGACAGTCTTCATAGGCCACCTCCGAGTGACTCTGCCAACCGTAGCCGAGGTCGCCCATGATCGAGAGACGCCGGATGTGGTGGAAGCCTGGGTTGTCGGTTGGGACGATGATCTGGCTCGCACGCATGTGGGGCGAGGCGTCCGGATTGGTGACCGCCATGACGATAGCGAAATCAGCGAGGTGCCCGCCTGTGGTGAACCACTTCCGTCCGTTGATGACGAAATCATCGCCGTCGCGGACCGCGGTGGTGTCCATCCAGGTTGGGTTGGAGCCAGCCCGATCGGGCTCCGTCATCGAGAAGCAGCTTCGGATTTGACCGGCTGCCAGCGGGCGCAGCCACTTCTCCTGCTGTTCCGCGGTTCCGAACTTGTGCAGGATCTCCATGTTGCCGGCGTCCGGGGCCTGACATCCGAAGACGTAGTGACCGAGTGGGCTGCGGCCGAGGATCTCGCTCATGTGCGCATGCGGAAGGAAGTCGAGTCCCATGCCGCCGTACTCGATCGGCATCTGTGGAGCCCATAGACCCGCCGCCTTGCACCGCTCGCGCGCTTCATTGGCGGCGGGCAGCGCTTCCTCGAACGACTGACGTGCTGTTGCCTCGAGCGGATAGACCTCGGCATTCATGAGCTCGCGGGCTCTGTGCAGAAGGTCTTCGAGCTCGGGCGGTGTACTGAAGTCCATCGATAGCCTCCGGATTGGGCTCGGCATGATAAGCTCCCCATCTTCCGAAAGCGAGGACCCATGCCGCCTGTGCCCCCGAAGAATGCTGGACCCGTTCGAGAGGCGCATCGCTTCGATGAGGCGAGCCTCGATGCCTGGATGACCGAGAATGTCGACGGGTACACGGGCTCGCTGCAGGTTTGTCAGTTCAAAGGTGGGCAATCGAATCCGACCTACTGGCTTGCGGATCGCGAGCGTCAGTACGCCTTGCGGAAGAAGCCGCCCGGGAAGCTCCTGCAGTCGGCGCATGCGGTCGACCGTGAATACCGGGTGATGCGCGCGCTCGGCGAAACCGACGTGCCCACGGCCACCATGTACGCGCTTTGCGAAGACGATTCGGTCATAGGCACTTCGTTTTTCATCATGGAGTACGTGCAGGGGCGCATCTTCTGGAACGTGCAGCTGCCTGACGTCGAACCGGACGAGCGGCGCGCGATCTACGACGAGCTCGCCCGGGTTTTGGCCGCGATTCACAGCGTGAACCTCGAGTCGGTGGGCCTATCCGACTACGGGCGACCTGATGCGTACGTCGCGCGACAAGTGAAGCGATGGACCAAGCAGTATCTGGCCTCTCAGACCGCAGATGTTGCGCCAATGAACACGTTGATCGATTGGTTGCCCGCGAACATTCCTGACGACGAGGCGACCGCGTTGGTGCACGGCGACTACCGCTTGGACAATTTGATCTTCCACCCGACGGAGCCCCGAGCCCTTGCAGTGATCGACTGGGAGCTTTCAACGCTGGGCCACCCGCTTTCCGACTTGGCGTACACTTGCATGCTGTACGACGTGATGCTTCCGAAGATTGGCGGCCTGGCCGGGGTCGACTTCGACAAGACCTGCATCCCGGCCGAGGATGCGTTCGTGGCGCGATACTGCGAGCTGGTGGGCCGTGATGGCGTGCCGGACCTGCACTACTACAAAGCGTTCTCGCTTTTTCGCCTCGCGGCGATCGCGCAAGGCGTGTACAAGCGCAGCCTAGATGGGAACGCTAGCTCCACCGAAGCGGCCATGTTCGGAGCTGCGGTGCCGCACTTGGCGGGCATTGCGTGCGGGCTAGTAGAGATCGGGTAGGGCGATGATCAAACGAATCGTACTGTTCAAGTTGAAAGATGAGTATCGCAACGACGCCGCCCGCGCGGAGTTCGCAGAGCGAACGCGACAAGACCTCAGCGCCCTAGCAACCGTCCGCAGCGTCACCGTAGGCACCCCCGCTGACGAAGCCACCGAAGCAACCTGGGACATCTGCATTGTCCTCCACTTCGATAACATGGACGACGTCCAAAAATACATCGTAGCTCCCGCACACCGAGCCTACGTCGACACCTACGCCACCCCCCACCTACAAGCCCGCAAAGCCTCGAACTTCCAAATCTAAAAAGGGGACAGTCCCCTTTTTAGAAGGGTTAATTGCCGCTGGCCTGCGGCAGCGGCGACGTGGTCGCATCGGGGCGGCCGGTCTGCTAGCTTCGCCGCGCAACAATGATTCCACGCTACAGCCCAGCCGAATTCCAAGCTCTCTGGTCTCAGAAACGCAAGTACGAGGCCTGGTTTGACGTCGAAATAGCCGCCTGCCGCGCCATGGAAGGTGCTGGCCTCGTTCCTGAGGGGACGGCAGACAAGGTGAGCGCGTTTAGAGCGCAGCTCGATGCCGATGCGATCGACGAGATCGAGAAGGTGACGCGCCACGACGTGATCGCGTTTCTGACGCACGTCGAAGGCATTGCGGGGGAGCCCGCCCGGTGGCTGCACCGCGGTATGACTTCCTCGGATGTCCTCGACTCCTCTTTGGCCCTCCTGCTCGTCGAGGCGAGCGACGGCCTGTTGGTCCGTTTGGACGCGGTGCTCGAAGCTCTGCGCGAACGCATCGAGGAACATCGCCGCACACCTGCCATCGGCCGCTCGCATGGCATTCATGCCGAGCCGGTCACCTTCGGGCTGATTCTGGCAGGCCACTATGCAGAGCTCGCGCGTGGTCGACAGCGTCTCCTGGTGGCTCGCGAAGAAATCGCCGTGGGGAAGATCGCCGGTGCCGTGGGCACCTACGCCCATCTTACGCCGGCCATCGAGGCCGAAGCGCTGGGCTCGCTCGGACTTCGACCCGAGACGGCGTCGACGCAGGTCGTCGCGCGTGATCGCCACGCCGCCTTTGTGGCGACCCTTGGCATCATTGCCGCTGCGATCGAGCGGTTCTCAACCAACGTTCGTCATTGGCAGCGCACCGAGGTCGGGGAAGCCGAAGAGCACTTCAAGAAGGGTCAGAAAGGCTCGAGCGCCATGCCGCACAAGCGGAATCCGGTGCTCACGGAGAACCTTTGCGGTCTCGGGCGCGTCGTCCGGGCCGCCGTCGTTCCAGGCCTCGAGAACGTGGCGCTATGGCACGAGCGCGACATCAGCCATTCGTCGGCGGAGCGCATGATGCTACCGGATGCGACGGCAACGCTCGCCTTCATGTTGGACAGGGTGCGTGGGGTCATCACGGATCTGGTCGTTTACCCCGAGCGGCTTCGGCAGAACCTCGATCAGACCGGTGGGCTCTGGGCGAGCGAGGGCATCTTGCTCGCGCTCATAGGGCAAGGTCTTGGCCGGCAGGACGCCTATGTGCTCGTCCAGCGAAATGCGATGAAGGCCTTCGAAGGTGAGGGCGAGTTCCGTGCGCTTCTTCAAGAGGATCCGGAGATTCGCAAGCACCTTTCCGCGGATGAGGTCGACCGCGAGTTCGATTTGAAAAACGCGCTCGCCCACGTAGACACGATCATCGATCGTGTACTGGAAGGAGCTTGAGATGACCGTTTCACCGGAGGCGCTGCAGGAAGGGCTCTCGAAGACCCTCGACGGAACCAACTTCGAGTCACTCGGTCACAAGTACGAAGGCAAGGTCCGCGACTGCTATATCGCGGACGGAAAGCGCTACATCGTCGTCACCGACCGCATCAGCGCTTTCGATCGGGTACTCGGAACGCTTCCTTATAAAGGACAGGTCCTGAACGGCCTGGCGGCCTGGTGGTTCGAGGAGACCAAGGACATTGTTCCGAACCACGTCATCGATGTGCCTGACCCGAGCGTCATGGTGGGCATCGAGTGCGAGCCGCTTCCGGTCGAGATGGTGGTTCGCGCGTACATCACGGGCGTCACCTCGACCAGTATTTGGACGCACTACGACAACGGCACCCGCGTGTTCTGCGGCCACCGCCTTCCCGATGGGTTGAAGAAGCACCAGAGGCTGCCCGACCCGATCCTGACACCGAGCACGAAAGCCGAAAAAGGCGATCACGATGTGTCGGCGTCGCGGGAAGAGATACTGGCGATGGGGCGGATCAGCGCCGAGGACTTCGACGAGGCGGCCGGGTACGCGATGGCGCTGTTCGCGCACGGGCAGAAGGTTTGCGCGGAGCGCGGCTTGATCCTCGTCGACACGAAGTACGAGTTTGGCAAGACGCCCGACGGAAGGATCGTCGTCATCGACGAGATCCACACCCCCGATTCATCGCGGTTTTGGTACACGAGCAGCTACCAGGAGCGATTCGAAGCGGGCGAGGACCCGGAGAGCTTCGACAAAGAGTACGTTCGACGTTGGCTCGCAAGCAACGGCTACAAAGGCGACGGCCCGGTGCCGACGATTCCCGATGATGTGCGCGTCGAGGCTTCGCGCCGTTACATTCAAGCGTGCGACCAGATTCGCGGCACGGCGTTCGCGCCGGATACGACGGACCCGTTGCCTCGCATCGCAAGGAACCTAGGGTTGGAGGCATCATGAAAGCGAACATCTTCGTCACACTGAAGCGCGAAGTCTTGGACCCCCAGGGCGACGCAGTCCGCCGCTCGCTCAGCTCACTAGGCTTCGAAGAAGTGAAGTCCGCCCGAGTCGGGAAGCTCATCGAGCTAGAGCTCGACGGCAACGACAAAGCCTCCGCCGAGTCCCACATCCAAACCATGTGCGAAAAGCTCCTAGCCAACCCCGTAATCGAAGACTTCCACTACGAAATCCTCGACTGAAAAGGAAAAGGGGACAGTCCCCTTTTTCGAAGGGTTAATTCTTGCGAGGGCGGCCGCGCGCTCGAAGAGTGCTCGCCAGCCCAAGCGCTTCGGCCGTCTCATGCTGCCAGAGATGGGAACCGAATGGTGCGCCGCGCGAAATGCTTGTTCTCAGCGCTGCGAGCTCCGCGTCGGTTTGTGGGGTGTCCACGTACGCGCTCCAATCACTCCCCAACGACACCGGGCTTTCGTCGAGCAGATCATTGGGCCGGTTTCGCCAGCGAC
>JBGUEF010000110.1:0-9439 GCA_041821485.1 Deltaproteobacteria bacterium | reverse complement strand
ATGGCACGGAGCCGCTCGGTGACTTCGAGCCCAATTGGCGGACGCTTTCTCATGCGCGAGATGCTCGATTTCGCCGCACGTCACGGAGTGGGGGCGCAGGTCGAGACGCTGCCGATGAGCGAAGTCAACATCGCGCTCGATCGCTTGCGCCGCAACGACGTGCGTTACCGTTTCGTGCTCAGTCGAGACTGAGAAAATTATTCGTCGTCATTGGAGTCGACCCCCGCGAGGCGTCGCGCGAGACCTTTCTTGAAGTCGAGCTCCATCTGACGGCCGATCTGAATCCGTTGCGCCTGTGGTGAGCCCGCACCGTGAAGGGATTCGGTGAGATAGCCCACGGCATTGCGCCCCATCGTCATGTTCTCGATCAATCGCAGGACCCGGATGCGCGCTTCCGTGGGAACGTCGGCTCGCCCTTTGAGGTACTTGTCGAGAAGTACGCCCAGCTCCGGGTGCTTCAGGTCCTTTTCCGAAGGTGCGGTGCTCACGAGTCCACCCGCCAGGTCTTGAGCGAGCCTGCCCATCTCGAACGGCATTTTCGTGACATGGTGCTTGCACACGTTCGCGAGCATGTCGTCGTTCAAGTAGCAGCCTGACTTGGTTGCGCGCGCCTGGTGCGAAGACGCGATTCCGGCCGCGTACATCGTCTCGTTGAGGTGCGTCATTTGCACGAGCTTGTCTTTGATGTGCGAAGCTTTCTCGATGCCGTTGTACTCGGCTGCTTGTGCGGCGGCGCCGATCAGTACGTCGCCGACGCCCGTCTTGCACACGTAGCTGCGGCGGTGATAGCAGGTGAATCGCTCGACGAGCATCGACGCAAACTCGTGCTCGCCGTCCATGAAGACGTGGCTCCACGGCACGAAGACGTCGTCGAGCACGACCATCGCCTCTTGGCCAGAGAAGTTTGCGTTGCCAACGTCGATCGATCCGCCTTCCATACTGCGGGTGTCGCAGGATTGGCGTCCATAGATGTACGTGATGCCGGGTGCGTCGACCGGGAATGCGGCGACGACGGCGTAGTCTTTGTCGGCGGGGCCGAGGCGCATCGTGGGCATCGCAATGATCCAATGCGAGTTGATGCAGCCGGTTTGGTGCGCCTTTGCGCCCGTGAGCCAAACCCCTTCTTCGTTTCTCTTCGTGATGTGCACGAACAGATCCGGGTCGTCCTGCTCGTGCGGCGCCTTGCTTCGGTCACCTTTCACATCGGTCATTGCGCCGCCGACGACGTAGTTGCGCTCCTGCATCGTGGTGAGGAACGCTTTGAGTCGCTCCTGGTAAGCTGTCCCATGCTTCTCATCGATCTCGTACGTGACCGAGTAGAGAGAGTTGAAGGCATCCATCCCGACGCAACGCTGAAAGCAGGTGCCGGTGTTCTGACCGAGCTTTCGTTGCATCATGTTCTGCGCAACCAGGTCTTCGGCGCTTTGCGCCACGTGGAGAAACCGGTTGACTCGTTGGCCGGTTAGCGATGACTCGACCGTTGCCACCTCAGGCTCCCGAATGGCGAGGTCGTACGTCTCCGCGACCGCGTTGATCGACGGCCGGATCATCGGGTGATCGACCGGCTCGTCGACCAACTCGCCGAACAGGAACACCCTCAGCTTGCGGCCGCGGAGGCTGTCGATGTAGTCGTCACCGGTTTCGATTCGTGTCGGCGTTTCGCCGTTCCCAAGAGGCATCGTCCCTCCAAAGAGGGTTACTCTACCACGGCGTTCAAAGCGGGGCGCCCGTGAGCTCCGGCCAGGTTTCCTCAGCGAAAAACCGACCCTTGGCGTCGCGGCCGAGACGTCCGAGGGCCACTTCGTGGTCGTGCGTGAAGAACAACCGGCCGCCTTGCTCGAGCAAGCGGGTCAGAAGGTCTGTCTTCTCGTCGATCAGCTGTTCCGGGTACCGGTCGTATCCCATCGTAATCGGAAGGTGCACCCAGGCGCGTCCGGGGATCAGATCGGCCGCGTAGACCACCGGGCCGTCATCCGTTGGGATCTCCGTCAGCATCAGGCCGGGCGTGTGTCCCTCAGAAAGCCAGAGCCTGTAGTCCGCGCCGAGCGTATCGGAGCGGTGCCCCTTCACGACTTCGAGGCGCCCACTCTCTTCGAGTAGCGGCGGAAGCTCCGGAATGAACGATGCCCGATCTCGTGCATGCGGGTGCTTCGCGCGTTGCCACGCGTCCCAACTCACGACGAAGGTTGCATTCGGAAACAAGAGGCGCATCGGCGCTTCCGGATCGTACGCGGTCAACAGCCCGCCTGCGTGGTCGAAGTGAAGATGCGACAAGACGACACAGTCGATGTCTTCGTCGGTGAAGCCGGCCTTCTGAAGATTGTCGAGCAACACGTGCCGCTCTTCTTGAACGCCGAAGCGATCGCGGAGCTGCGGTGGAAAGAACGCGCCGATTCCGGTTTCGAACAAGATGCGGCGATCGCCGTCTTCGATGAGCAGGGCGCGGCATGCGAGCGGGATGCGGTTGAGCTCATCGGGCTCCACCCACTTGCGCCAGAGTGCACGTGGCGCGTTGCCGAACATCGCGCCGCCATCGAGGCGCTGCGAATTACCCAGGATCGACCATGCCCGGCGTTTCGTCATGGGCGGAGCCTATCAGGGTAGGGAACCCCTTTGAAGTCACTGCCGAACTACGTACACGTTGGTTGCCGCGTGTCGGACGACACGCTCGGCCACGCTGCCAATCAACCAACGCTCCATGCCGCCTCGTCCGTGCGAGCCGACGACAATGAGATCGACGCCGTGCTTCTCCGCGTACTCACAAATTGCTTTGGCCGGCGCGTGGTCCGGGAGCACTTGGAGCTCGACTTCCACCTCGGTCAGGTGCTGGTCGCGGAGTTTCGCCAGCTCGGCCCGGTGCGCGGCTTCGTCGGCGACCGAAGTCGTCTCGAGGATGGTTTCCGGCGGAACGAATGGATGCGTGTCCGAGATGTGGATCAAGGTCACCTGGCTGCCGTTGGCTCTCGCGTATTCACCGATCTCGGCGAGCGCTCGCGTGGAGTGCTCGGAGAAGTCGACACATGCGAGGATATGCTTTGCGGCCATGGCTGAAAGCTATCATCTTTCCCAAATGGGCGGCATGCGGAGACTCGGTCAGGTTGTGAGTTTGTTCGGTTTTTGCCTCGTCTTGATTGCGGCCGGCTGCAACAAGTCGGCGAATACCGAGGGCACGACCGCTACTACCGTGAGCAGTGAGGAGACTCAGCCGAAATCCTCGCGGCCCTCCCGCTCGGAGGTTGCCTGCCGGCTGCACTCCTGCGCGGCTCCCTATTTCTGCAACGAGGACAAAGGCATATGCGAGCGCCTACCCTGCGTCTCGAGCCAGGACTGCCCGTACGACTACAAGTGCGACTTCTCGCTGAATGTCTGCCAGTAGGCGCGTTCCCCAATGTTAGCGGTGCTAACACCAGGGGGTTCCTCGATGTAAGCATTGATAACTTATCAGTTCTGCCGGAGCCTGCGGAGCCGTCCACCAAAGTTAGCGATGCTTACATCGTCTCAGCTTCAAAGTAAGCGTTGATAACATCTTCTGGTATGCTCGAGGAATGGGCGGGGCGGCGAAGTCATACCATCACGGGAACCTCCGCGAAGCGCTGCTCGGGACGGCCTTCCGCCTGGTCGACTCCCAGGGGGTCCAAGCGATCAGCATGCGCGCGCTCGCTAGGGAGGCCGGCGTTTCATCCGCTGCGCCTTTCCGGCACTTCGCCGACAAACAGGTACTGCTCGACGCCGTCGCCGAGAAAGCCGCTGCCGAGCTCGAACGAAAGCTCGACGAGGCCACGGCAGAGTGCAGCGATGCGCTCACTCAGTTCCGGGCAATGACCGTGGCGTACGTGCGGTTTGCTGCCGAGCACCCCGCACTCTTCGACCTCATCCACAGCACCGACTCGGTTTCGGCCCGTTTCCTGGGGGAGGTCAACGATGAGCGAAGGCTAAAGTTGATCGCGCTCATCATCGAAGGCCAGAACGCTGGCCTGATCCCCGATGCCGACCCGGAGCTGATCGCCCTCACCAGCGAAGCCCTCACCCACGGCCTCGCCAGAATGATCGTCGACCGCCACCCCCGCCTCCAAACCCTCTCCTCCGAACAAGCGCGCCAACTAGCCCTAGCCGCCACCCACCTCCTCCAAACCGGCATCGGCCTCTCCTAAAAGGGGACAGTCCCCTTTTTCAAAGGGTTAATTCGCGCGGTTGACCTGAGGGCGGTTGGGTTCGATAACCGCCGCCATGAAGATGACGGATTTGGTGTTGTTCTCTGTGTTGGTGGCCGGGTGTCAGCCTGGGGGGCTGTTGGATCGGGGGGACGGGGAGGGCGCTGCTGGCGTTTCTGTGCATGAGGCTGACCCTGCGGGTGAGCCGGCTGCGCCGATGCAGTTGCCGGAGGGTTCCTCGTCCGAAGCCGATATCAAGGCTGCCCTCATGGGTGGCGTACCTGCAGGTCGTTGGAAGGAGGGCCTCCTCTTCGAAGGCATCCGGCCGCAGCCCTGGCTCAAGAGCGCTGCCAACTGGTTTCCGCGGACCGAGGATGTTCAGCCGAACGAGATGAGGATCATCTTCATGGGCACAGCGCCATTCATTCGGCCCGGGCAAATGAACACCTCGATCTTCGTGCAGCTCGGCAACGGGGAAAACTTCGTGTTCGACATCGGCGAAGGTTCCGTTGCGAACTACATCGCCGCGGGCTTCGCGCTCAACGAGCTCGACAAAGTCTTCATCACGCATTTGCACGTCGATCACTTTGGTGCGCTTCCCTATCTTGCCGT
This sequence comes from Deltaproteobacteria bacterium, assembly GCA_041821485.1. Classification (GTDB taxonomy): domain Bacteria; phylum Myxococcota_A; class Polyangia; order Polyangiales; family Houyiibacteriaceae; genus SG8-38. The sequence goes on along the minus strand of JBGUEF010000110.1, from coordinate 4,676 downwards.
CTTCGGCGGATGGGCGGGGCGCTGGCACAAGAACTTCGAGATCTATGGACCGTCCGGCCGCACTCCCGAGTACGGCACGGCAAAGATGGTCGAAGGCATGAAGATGATGCTCGGCTGGCACCTCGATGCCTTCAGCGTCTTTCCCGTCGGCAAAGGACATAACTTCGAGGTCCACGAGTTCGACTTCCGCGACAATGGCGGAGTGGTGTACGACAAGCATGGCGTACGCGTCATCCACTGGCAGCGCTCCCATGCGAAGGACGGCGCCAGCGGATACCGCCTCGATTGGAATGGCCTCTGTTTCGTCTGGACCGGCGATGGACGACCGAGCCATCTCGACGAGAAGTACGCCAAGGGATGCGACGTCTACGTGACCGAGTTGCAGCCCGAGCTCGTCGAGATCAGCTCCGGTGTGCAGGGCGTACCCCCGTTTCTCGGCCGCTACACGATCGACACGCACCACACACCTGGCTACGCCGCGGGCTATCTTGCCAATCGCGTCCAGCCACGCATGTTCATGACGACGCACATGCCGTTCGATCCCTACCTCAACGAAGAGGCTGTTGCCGAAGTGCGCGAGCACTGGAAGGGGCCCTATCATTTCGGTGCGCCCGACGGCGTGGTGGTGAACGTCACCAAGGAGAGCATCTGGGTCCGCGAAGGGATCCTGCCCGACTACCCGAACAGCCGCGCCCCCCAGTTCGACCTTGCGGGCGGCAAGCTCGTGGTCCCGCATCCACCGAAGTCACGCAAAGACATCCAAGAGCCGTTCGTCCGCCAGCAAGAGATCGACCCCAGGGACTACTACCCACGCAAGTACTACCCGGACCTGCTGACAGAATGGCCGGTCGAGACCGATCTCGTGATCCCGACAGAGGCTCTACCCGAGAAGCTCGAGGAGTCGATGGGTGAGGCTGCGCGGAAGAAGGCCGCCAACCTCGAGGTCTTACGGCAGTCCGCCGACTAGAAGCGTGCGATTTCGTAGTCTTGCGGGTGCAGCTTTCGAGTGCGGACGATGTACTCCGCCGCGAAGCCCGGATAGAGCGAGTGATTGGTACCGTCCTCCGAAATGTACCAACTCTCGCATCCCGACCAGACCATGCGTTTCATGCGCTTTTGAATCCCGTCGTTGTACCGGTCTTGTACTTCTTGGCGCACGTCCATGCATTTGAGGTTCTCGGCCATGATCTTCTGGATCGCTTGGAGCGCGTGAGAGATCTGAGCTTCGGTGTACACCAGCACAGAGGTGTGACCCGGGCCGGTATTTGGGCCCATCATGATGAACCAGTTCGGAAAGCCAGCCACGGTCATCCCTTTGTACGCGGCGGCGCCGCTCTTCCAGGCGTCGTCGAGCGTGCGGCCCCCGCGGCCGATGACTAGAAAGGGCGCGGCCGCGAGCCCGAGCTTGAAGCCGGTCGCTAGAACGATTGCATCGGCTTCGTGAAGGGCTCCATCCGAGGTTCGAAGCCCCGTGCGCTCGATGCCCGTGATCGAGTCGGTCACCAGCTCGACGTTCTCCCGCTCGAACGCTGCCCAATAGTCGTCAGAGACCAGGACTCGCTTGCAACCGAACTGGAAGTTAGGGGTGAGCTTCTCCCGCAGCGCGGGGTCGCGCACTTGCCGCCGAAGGTTCCACATCGAAATGTAGGTCCCAATCTTCGAAAGGATCGTCGAGTCGAGGAATACGATCGGTCCGCGAAGCTCGCTCAACCAGTACTTCATGAAGCGGCTTGCTCGAAGGAAGAACGGGAAGCGCGCAAGGAACCTGCGGACCCGCTTTGGGTAGAGCCGATCCAGCTTGGGCACGACCCATGCCGGGGTTCGTTGAAAGACTTCTAGCGCGGTGACCTCGGGTGCGATGGACGGCACCACTTGAACCGCGCTTGCCCCCGTTCCTACCACCGCGACACGTTTGTTGCTGAGGTCGACGTCATGGTTCCAGCGTGCCGTGTGCATCATGTCGCCTTCGAAGTCGTCCAGACCCTCGATGCTCGGATACGACGGATCGACGAGACCTCCGACTCCGGCAAGCACGACCCGTGCCGTGAACGTGTCGCCACCGTCGGTCGTCAGCGTCCATGTGCCCGCGGTCTCATCGAAGCGCGCCTCGACGATCGCGGTGTTGAGCCTCATCTGCTCACGGAGCCGATGCTTGTCGACGACGCCAAGCAGGTATTCCTGAATCTCCCACGAGGTCGCGTAGCGCCGACTCCAGTTTGGGTTCTGTTCAAATGAGAACGAGTAGACATGGGACGGCACATCGCAGGCGCATCCCGGATAGGTGTTCTCCCGCCAGGTTCCGCCGATCTCGCTAGCGCGTTCGAAGATTGTGAAGGAATGGATCCCAGCCTTGAGCAGCTGAATCGCCGCGCCGATTCCGGAGAAGCCCGCACCGATGATCGCGATGGGAAAGTCATCTCGACGTTGCACCGGAGCGAGGCTAGAGCGGCGGCAGTGCCAGTGCCAGTGCTAGCTTTGACGCAGAATCTGCGCGACGGGGCTAGAGGCGGAAGCCGATTTGGAAGAGGAATGTTCTTGGGGCACCTGCTGCGACATGCCTTGCGGGTTGGCCGCTGGGTGGGCTGCTTGGATCCCAGTTGGATTCGAAGACGAACTCTTGGGCGGCGTATCGGGTGTCGAGGAGGTTGAAGACCTGGAAGCCCAGCTCGAGGAACCACCACGATAGGCCAGCGTTGAGCTCGAGGAGGCTCACCCGCGGAGAGGTTTGCGAGAACCGGAGGGGGCGTTCGCTGAGGAATGTGTAGCCGAACCCGAGCTTGCCGTGCAGCGGGTGCTTGCCGAGGTCGACCAGATCTTCGGACGCGCCCACGTCGAGGCGCAGTAGCCATGGCGGGACGAACGGGATCGGGTCACCTCCCTGAAGACCGGACGCAGGCTCGCCAGGTTCAGGCGCTGGTGTTTCATCGAGAGTCGCCTTCACGTACGTCACCGAGAATGCTCCGAAGAGCCAGGGAAGGGGGCGCGCCTGGGTGTAGAAAACCGCGCCTATCCGCGTGGTTGGGCCGATCGGTTCAAACCGGGCTTCGTGCGCTTCGAAGATCAGATCGTTGTTCAACTTGGTGAAGAAGCCTGTCAGTGCGAGCTCGAGCTCGTCGTTCTTTCCGACGCGCGAGCGCAATCCGACGTCTACTGAGTGGACCTTGGTGAAAGGGACGTCTTCGTTTTCGATGAGCGCGCGCGCTTGCGGTGAGCGGAAGCCTTGCCCGTAGGCCAACACGACGTCGAGCTCCTCGATAGGTTTGACGGTGACCGCGGTGCGCGGTCCGACCGCGACACCAGCGGCGGTTCTCCGGTAGGGCACGACCGAATCGGGAGACACGCTCTCTTGCCAATCGGTCACGTTGTAGAACAACACGTCCGCGCGCACGCCGCCCGTGATGTTGAGGTACTTCGTGAAGTCCCAGTCGAGGTCGAGCCACATGCCGATGTCGGTTTCGGCGATGTCGGCGTCGATGCGTTCTTCATAGACTCTATTCTGCGGGGCCTCCACGAGGTCGAGCTGCTGCTCGATCAGGTCCACGCGCGCTGAGAGGCCGAGCTCGACCGTTCCTTTCGCCCATTCTGCGGGCGCGAACTGGTGCGTTCGATGGCGTGCGTTGCCGCCGATCACGAAGCGCCGGTCGAGCTGTTCGATGAGGTCGCCCGGAGTGTCGCCGTTCTCGTCGGTCTCCAAGAAGCCGGTGAAGTTCTCCTTCAACCGGAAGTCGTGGAACTGAAGCCAGAGGCCGAAGCTCGAGTTGCGCTTGTTTTCTCCGCGGTGCTCCCCGGAGAAACCGAGCATGGTGCTGAGATTGGATCCGTTCTGCGCGCGCGCCGTGTCGAACGGATACGTGTCGAGCCAGCCCGGGTCGCCCGCCTCCACGTCGTCCAAGCGCAGCACGCCCGCCAGGTTGTAGCGCGCGCCTGCAAAGCCGCCGTGAACTCGAAAGCGCCACTTCTCGCGGCCAAATCCGTACTGGAACATCGCGGAGCCATCGATGCCGTCACGATTCTCGCCGAAGCCGTCGGTCCGTCGAAGCTGAAACGCGCCAAACGTATCGGCGTCACTGCCTTCGGGCGCGAAGATCGCGATCTGCCGGAACGTCCGGAAAGAACCCAAGTCGGTCTTCGCGTAGACACCCCGCTGCTCGACACCGAGCTCGTAGTCGATCGTACCCGCGATCGCGAAGTCGCCCTGTTCCGGGTCATACACACCTTCGGTGACACGAAGCTGCCGCACCACCTCCGGGATGATGAAGCCCTGGTAGGTGTACCCCTGCCCGTGGATGTGTGATGGCTGGTTGATCGGGATGTCGCCGACCTTGAATTCGATGTCCTGGCCGTGCTCCGAGTCGAATCCACGTAGAAAGAAACGTTCGCCAACCGCGCCGCCTTCGGGCTTCGACGCGTAGAGTCCCGGGACGCGCTTGAGGAGATCATTGGCGGAGAAGACCGGCGCGGCGTTGAGGATGTCTTGATCGATCTCGAAGTCGGCTGCACCGCGCCCTGCACTTCGAAGACGCTCCGCATCCACGCGGGCATCCGTGCGGTATGCGCCAGTGCCAGTGCCAGTGCCAGTGTCAGTGTCAGCGTCCGCCGCTGCGCCGGCGTAGGCGCCGGTGTCCTCGTGAACCCCCACTTCCGGCTCCTCGAAGTGCACCGCAACCCGGATGCGG
>JBGUEF010000109.1:0-9450 GCA_041821485.1 Deltaproteobacteria bacterium | reverse complement strand
GTCCCAGCGAACGGCGCGCGACTTTTCGTACGAGGCGCGATTATCGAAGCGTCGCAGTCTGCTCTTGGTGACTCCGAGCATGATAGCGCCCGACACCATGCCCAGGATGCCGCCGAGGAGCAGCGGGTAGCCGAACGCAATCATCGCCGTGCCCCCGGGCGTGCACCGAAGCTCGGTTTCTTCCACGACCTCGGGTGAGGTGCATTGGTTCGCTTCCGCAGGAAACACCAACGCCGCCCCGACAGCGGTGGCGACAGATGTGCCGATGAGAACATTGCGCGATCGGCGTGCGTACCAGGCGAGCTCCGCACGTTGGTGTTCTTCGTGCGTCATTTTTGGAGGAGGGGGTTGCGCCGGCGGCGTGGCGGGAGGCTCGAGGACGATCTGAGCTTGGGCGCCGGCGCGCTCAGGGGCTCCGAGCAACAGCGCAAACACAAGCACACCTGAGACAAGCGGCTTCATGAATCTTCTCTCTGACGCACTCGACGATAGCGATGATAAGCGGAGGCGATGATCAGGTTCAACAAGTACTCGGACGAGTTTGGGGGACGCAACTGGTGTGGGCGGTGGTCGATATTGCGGCGTGATGCTTGGGGATCTCTTGGGGCGTGCTCGCTTGGTGACTTTCGCCTGTTCGGACTATCCCGCTGGGCTGCGTGATCTCTCCGACGCGCCCGCCGCGTTTCGCGTCGTGGGGGAGCTTCCGGAGCTTCGGCGCGCCATCGCGATCGTTGGGACGCGCCGTGCCGACGATGAAGCGCTCGACTTTGCGTATTCCCTCGCTCGCGAGGCTGTGATGAACGGAGTCACGGTCGTGTCAGGCGGTGCAATCGGTGTCGATCGCGCCGCGCACGAAGGCGCTATTGATGGAGGAGGGCGGACTGTGGTCGTTCTTCCGACCGGGCTCGATGCGCCGTATCCTCGGGCCAACCACGACTTGTTTGCGCGGGCGGCGGAGGCCGGTTGCCTGCTCACCGAAGCCGAAGATGGAGCGGACGCCCAGCGGGGCCGCTTCTTGACCAGGAACCGGCTGATCGCCGCCCTTGGGCGGTCGACGGTCGTCGTCCAGGCCCCTGCCAGGTCTGGCGCCCTATCGACCGCAAGGTTCGCAATGCGGCTCGGCCGGCCGGTTTTCGCGGTGCCCGCTTCGCCTTGGGATCCACGTGGATCGGGCAATCTGAGGCTGCTGTCCGGGGGGTCGAGGATTTGCGTGGGTCCCGGCGATGTCCTATCGGAGACCGCGCTGACGGGAGGCGACCATGAGGCCGATTCCCCAAAAGCAACAGAAAACACTCGCGATTTCAGTGATTTGACCCAATCCGAGCAAACGATCCTGCAATCCCTCGCCGGCCGGGCCCGCCATGCGGAAGACCTTTGCCAACGCACCGGAATTCCGGCGTTCGAGGTTCAGCAGTCTATTCTGCGGCTGCTCGTTCGGGGGCTGGTCGAGGAGAAGCCGGGGGGCCGGTACCAAACTTGCCGAGGCGGCAGGAAGCCTTACTAAAGGAGATCGATGTCCAAAATCCTCCTCATCGTGGAGTCCCCTGCCAAGGCGAAGACCATCAAGAAGTACGTCGGTGACGGCTACGAGGTGCTTGCGTCCAAAGGCCACATCAAGGACCTCCCGAAAAAGGGAGGCGTCGATATCGAGAACGGCTTCCAGGAGACGTACGAGCTCCTCGAGGAGAAGGGGAAGCCCGAGGTTGTCAAAGCGATCCGGGCCGCAGCGAAGAAGGCCGACAAGGTCCTGCTCGCAACCGACCCCGACCGAGAGGGCGAGGCGATTGCCTACCACCTGATGGAGGTGGCGAAGAAGGCGAATAAGGACGCCGAGATCAAGCGGGTTCTCTTCGAAGAGATCACCAAACGCGGGGTCAAGAAAGGTCTCGACGAGCCACGGGACCTCGATTCGAATCTCTACGAAGCGCAGCGGACTCGCCGCGTGCTCGACCGCATTGGTGGCTACCCGCTTTCGAGCCTGTTGTGGAAGAAGCTCGCGTTTGGTCTTTCGGCTGGGCGTGTGCAGACGCCGGCTCTTCGCATCATCGTCGACCGCCAGCACGAGCGCGACGCGTTCGTTCCCGTCGAATACTGGCTCGTTGATGCGCGCCTCAAGGGCGAGAAGCCCCATTCCTTCATGGCAGCGCTCCAGAGCGCTGACGGGAAGAAGCTCGACAAGGTGAATTCACGGTCGGCGGTCCTCAACGAGAAGGACGCGACTCGATATGCGTCGGATCTCAAGGTGGCGGACTACCAGGTCAAGGGCATCACCAAGCGCAAGGCTTCACGCAAAGCCCCGGCTCCGTACACGACCTCGAAGCTGCAGCAGGACGCAGCGAACCGCCTGAGCATGCCGCCCAAGCGTGCCATGCGGATCGCGCAGCAACTCTATGAAGGCATCACCCTCGGCCGGGGCAAGGACGCCGAAGGCGTCGGTCTCATCACCTACATGCGTACGGACAGCGTGCGGCTTTCGCCGGATGCCGTGAACGACTGCCGGGCGTACATCGGCAAGAAGTACGGCAAGGATTCGGTCCCCGAGAAGCCCAACTTCTTCAAGACCAAGAACCAGAACGTGCAGGACGCTCACGAAGCGATTCGTCCGACGCGTCTCGACCTGCCGCCCGAAGCGGTGAGCAAGTACCTGACCGATCCGCAGCGCCGGCTCTACAAGCTGATCTGGGATCGTTTCGTCGCCTCACAGATGACCCCGGCCGTGTTCGACCAGACGGGCGTCGAGATCGAAGCGACGGCGGACGGCCGCACCTACGGTCTGCGCGCGAGCGGCAGCGTGCTCAAGGTTCCAGGCTGGCGAGCCGTGTACGGCGCGGCTACCGAGCCGCTTGCCGGGGAGGAACCGAGTCCCGAAGACCGGACCGACGACGACGACAGCCTTCCCGAGCTCAACGAGGGAGAGGTGCTTCATCTCGTGATTCCGCCTGGCGCAGAGACGCACCACAAGCAGACCGAGCCGCCGCCACTCTTCACCGAGGCCACCCTCGTGAAGAAGCTGGAGGAAGAAGGCATCGGGCGCCCGAGCACCTATGCCGAGATCATCAGCAAGGTCGAGCAGCGTGCGTACGTTCTGAAAGACGGCAACAAGCTCGTTCCGAGTCCGCTCGGGACCCTGGTCATCGAGAAGTTAGTCGCCGACAACTTCGACCTCGCCGACATCGGTTTCACACGGAAGCTCGAGGAGGACCTCGACGCGGTTGGTGAAGCCCGGGCGAAACGTCTCGATGTGCTTCAACCTTTCCACGAGCGGCTGCAGGCGCAGATCGCGCATGCGGTCGAGCAGAAGGGGAAGTGGTGGCCGGAGCCCGTCGAGACTGGCGAGGCATGCCCCGAGTCGGGTGACCCTCTTGTGAAACGCTGGGGCCGCAACGGGCCGTTCATCGGTTGCACGAAGTACCCGGAGTGCCGCTACACGCTCAACATCGGTGCCGACGGGGAGGTCGAGCCGCCCAAAGAGCCCGAGCTGACCGAGTACGACTGCCACGAGTGTGGCGCGAAGATGACCAAGCGATGGGGTCGCAATGGCTGGTTCCTCGGTTGCTCCAAGTATCCCGTCTGCAAGCACACCCGTGCGGTGCCGCTCGGGTACAAGTGCCCGAAGTGCAAGACAGGCGACATCGTTCCGATCAAGCCCAAGGGCCGTGGCCGTCCGTTCTATGGTTGCACGAATTATCGCTCGGAAGAGCCGTGCGACTTCCGGGTGTGGCAGAAGCCGATTGGAATGAAGTGCCCGACCTGTGGCAGCGATTTCCTGGTCGCGATGGGTGGCAAGAAGAACCCCAAGCTCAAGTGCGCCAACGAGACCTGCGACTTCGAGCGCCCCTACGACCCTAGCGAGTTGCTCGACGAGGGCGAGTCGCAAGAGTCGCCGCCTGCGGCCGGCTCTGCCACAGGCTAAGGTCCGGCTGTGGCAGATGTGCTTGTCGTGGGTGCGGGCCTCGCCGGCACCGAGTGCGCGTGGCAGTTGGCCGAACGCGGCGTCTCGGTCCGCCTGATCGAGCAGAAGCCCTCGTCGCGCACTCCCGCTCAGCATTCCGATCAAATGGCAGAACTCGTCTGCTCCAACTCGTTCCGCGGGGCGGCCATTCACAACGCTGTCGGGCTTCTCAAAGAAGAGATGCGCCGCGCCGGCTCGCTGGTCATGGAAGTGGGGGAGCTTCATCGCGTCCCGGCTGGCGGCGCGTTTGCTGTCGACCGGGACCAGTTCAGTGCTGAAATCACCCGCCGGATTGAGGCGCATCCACTCATTGAAGTACTTAATGAAGTAGTCGACCGCATTCCGGAGGAGCGGCCGGTGGTCATCGCGACCGGGCCGCTCACCTCCGGGGGGCTCGCCGATGATGTCGCTGCCGCAGTCGGTGCCGAGCACTTGGCCTATTACGATGCAATTGCGCCGATCGTCTCAGCCGATTCGATCAACTTCGACCGCGCGTTCCGAGCATCGCGATATGACAAGGGCGGCGACGCGGCGTACGTGAACTGTCCCCTCAACAAAGAAGAGTACGCGGCCTTCGTGCAGGCCCTCCTCGATGCGGAGAAGGTGGTCCCGCGAGAGTTCGAGAAGGTGCGTTACTTTGAAGGCTGCCTTCCGATCGAAGTGATGGCATCTCGTGGTCCCAAGACTTTGTCGTTCGGATGTATGAAACCCGTTGGGTTGACCGACCCGCGCACCGGGCGTTGGCCGCATGGGGTGGTGCAACTTCGCCAAGAAGACGAAGCGGGCACGGCGTTCAACATGGTCGGTTTCCAAACGCGCATGACCTGGCCCGAGCAGAAGCGCGTGTTTCGAATGATTCCGGGTCTCGAGAACGCAGAGTTTGAGCGGCTCGGGAGCGTGCATCGCAACACGTTCGTCGACTCACCTAAGGTTCTCGACGACGATTTGGCGCTCGCGTCACGGCCAGGCGTCTATCTTGCCGGTCAGATTAGCGGGGTCGAGGGCTACGTCGAGAGTGCGGCCTGTGGGATGCTGCTCGGCATCAAGCTGGCCCACGAGGCACGTGGGCTCGAGTTCTCGTTTCCACCGCCGACCACGATGCTTGGTGGGATGGTCGGGCACCTGCGGGAGCCGAACGAGGACTTCCAGCCGTCCAACGTGATGTTCAGCATGGTTCCAGCGATCGAGGGGCGACGGCTGAACAAGCGTGCCCGCCGTGACCTGCAGTCCGAGCGCGCACTGCAGGATCTCGGGGCGTGGCTGACCGACGTGGTAGAGTCGAACGATGAGCGCAACGGATCCGCTCGAACAGCAGATCGACGCCTTCGCTCAATACCTAGCGGATGAGCGCAGGAGCTCGGCGCTCACGGTCGAAACTTACATTCGCGATCTACGGAGCTTCCGCGATTACGTCCGTGAGCAGGGGCTGACGGCCGACGCGCGCAAGCTCGACATCGTTGCGCTGAGGGGGTTTCTGTCGAGCCTCTTTGAGTCGAATCAGGCAAGCACGATGAAGAAGAAAGTGAGCGCCATTCGCTCGTTCTTCAAGTTCCTGCTGAAGCGGCAGATCATCGATCGGAATCCGGCATCGGGGTTGCGGTCGCCGAAGATCGGGAAGTCGTTGCCGCGGTTCCTCACGGTCGATCAGGCGTTTCGTGTGATGGAGGCCCCCCCGAAAGAGGACAAGCGTGCCAAGCCGCTCAAGGCGCGCGACCAGGCCTTGCTGGAGACGTTGTACGGAACGGGTGTGCGTGTCAGCGAGCTTGCGGGTATGAACCTCGACCACTGCGATTTCACCGAGTCGGAGGTACGGGTCCTCGGTAAGGGCGGCAAGGAGCGCATCGTTCCTCTCGGCAAGTCTGCGGTCGAAACGATTCGAGCGTATTTGCCCGTGCGCGGCGGCATGCTCGAGAAGGCAAAGGAGGGGGATCCCGATGCGCTCTGGCTCTCGCAAAGTGGGCGCAGACTGAGCGTTCGGCAGGTGCAGAACATCGTCCGGCGTCATGGAACGGCTGGGGCAGGGCGCAGCGATCTTCATCCCCATGCGATGCGTCACACCTGTGCCACGCATCTGCTCGACGCTGGCGCCGACCTCCGCTCGATTCAGGAGCTGCTCGGTCACTCCAGTTTGTCGACGACTCAGCGGTATACCCACGTCAGTGTGGATCGGCTGATGGAAGTATACGACCGCGCTCACCCGCTAGCGCGGGATAAGGCCGGCGAAGGTTGACAGCCTAAAAGGCCGACTTAGGTTCCTCCGACCTGAGATGAATCAACCAGATCCGCCTATTTTTCGCTCCACAACAATCGTTGCCGTTCGCCGAGACGGCCAAGCCGCCATGGCAGGAGATGGTCAGGTGTCACTCGGCCAGACGGTCATGAAAGGCCAGGCCCGAAAGGTTCGTCGGATTGCCGAAGGCAAGGTCGTGGCCGGGTTTGCCGGGGCTACGGCGGACGCCTTCACGCTCCTCGACCGGTTCGAGGCCAAGTTCAAAGAGCATCGGGGCAGCCTGCAGCGCGCCGCGGTCGAGCTCGCCAAGGACTGGAGAACGGATCGGTATCTCCGCCGGCTCGAAGCGATGCTGGTGGTAATGAACACGGAGTCGACTCTTTTGATCAGCGGGACCGGCGATGTCATCGAGCCCGATGAAGGCGTGATCGCGATTGGCTCGGGCGGCTCGTACGCCCTGGCCGCCGCCCGGGCCCTCCTTCGCAACAGCGACTTGCCCGCCGCAGAGATCGCGCGCAGGTCACTCGAGATCGCCGCAGAGATCTGCATCTACACAAACGACGAGATCATGGTCGAGGAGATGGGCGAATGACGCTAGGGAACTTCACCCCGCGCGAGACGGTTGGCGAGCTCGATCGGTACATCATCGGGCAGCACAAGGCCAAGCGTGCGGTCGCCATCGCGCTCCGCAACCGCTGGCGCCGGCAACACGTGACGAGCGACCTTCGCGACGAGATCGCGCCGCGCAACATCATCATGATTGGGCCAACGGGCGTCGGCAAGACCGAAATCGCGCGCCGGCTCGCCAAGCTCGCGCGCGCCCCTTTCGTGAAAGTGGAAGCCTCGAAGTTCACCGAGGTGGGTTACGTCGGGCGTGACGTTGAATCCATGATTCGCGACCTGGTCGAGAACGCGATTCAAATTTGCGAGAAGGAAGCGCTCGAGGGCGTGCAAACCCGCGCGCAAGATGCCGCCGAAGAGCGGCTCGCCAAGATGGTGCTGGCCGCCCAACGGCCACCTGCCCAGCCGCAGCAACCTGAGCCGGGCCCGCAAACCCATCAGTTCGGGCCGCTGAGCTTCCAAATCAACCCGCAGCAAGCGCAGCAGCCGCAACCGTTCTATTCTGACAGCGAGGTCAACGACATTCGTCAGCAGCTTCGCAACGGGGAGCTCGACGAGGCGGAGGTCGAGCTCGATGTCACCGACGCTCAGAACCCGTTCATGACCATCTTCGGCGCGCAGGGCACCGAAGAGGTGAACCTCCAAGACATGATGTCGCAGATGCCCGGCTTCAAAGGGCGCACGAAGCGGCGTCGGCTCAAGGTCCCGGACGCGCTCGAGGTCCTCAAGCAGCAAGAAGCGAAAAAGCTGATCGATCACGACAAGGTCCAGCGCGACGCGGTGCAACGCACCGAACAGGCGGGCATCGTGTTCTTGGACGAGATCGACAAGGTGAGCTCGGACCGCAGTGTGGGTGGGCCCGACGTGTCGCGAGAGGGCGTGCAGCGTGACCTTCTTCCGATCGTCGAAGGCTCGACGGTGGGCACGAAGTACGGCTCCGTGAAGACCGACCACATCTTGTTCATCGCGGCTGGCGCGTTCCACGTGTCGAAGGTCGCGGACCTAATCCCCGAGCTTCAGGGTCGCTTCCCGATCCGGGTCGAGCTCGACTCGCTCGAAAAGGAAGACTTCGTCAGGATTCTCACCGAGCCGAGAAACGCGCTCACCAAGCAGTACCAGGCGCTCATGGCGACTGAGGGCATCGAGGTCGTTTTCGAACCCGATGCCATCGAATCACTTGCCGGGTACGCCGCGGAAGCCAACAGTCGCGCGGAGAACATCGGCGCACGACGTCTCTACACGATCATGGAGGCCTTGCTCGAAGAGCTCTCCTACGACGCGTCGGAGCGCGCGCAGTCGAAGTATCTCGTGGACGTGGACCGCGTGAAGGCGATGCTAGAGCCTATCCTCGCAGATCAGGACCTGGCGAAGTACATCCTCTGACGGAGTCGTGGCCTCACTCGCCTTCGAGGCGGTAGATCTCCTGAATCTTCTCCAAGATCTTGGCGAAGGGGATGTCCAGGTCGCGCAAAAGGCCGTTCCCGATATCGTACACCCAGCCGTGTACGGTGGGGTGACCGGTTCGCACGTAGGTCTTTTGAACCACGGCCGTCTTGATGATGTTGACGCACTGCTCCTGGACGTTCAGCTCGATCAGGCGCCGGTAGCGCTCGTCCTTGCCTTCGATGGCTTCCAGCTCGGTTTGGTGGAGCCGGTAGACATCCCGAATTTCGCGGAGCCAGCCGTTGAGCAAGCCCAGGTCTGCGGGCTGCATCGCAGCAGCTACTCCACCGCAACCATAGTGACCACAGACGACGATGTGCTTCACGTCGAGATGCCCGACCGCGTACTCGATGACGGACTGCGCGTTGATGTCGGTGTTGACGACGAGGTTGGCCACGTTGCGGTGAACGAACACCTCGCCAGGACTCAGCCCCATGATTTGGTTGGCAGGGACTCGGCTGTCCGCGCACCCAATGAACAGGAAGTCTGGGTTCTGCTGGTCCTTGAGACGCTTGAAAAAATCGGGATCTCGCCGCGTGTTTTCCTCGACCCACTTCCGGTTGTTCTCGAAGACCTCTTCGTACTTCGTCATGGTTCCTCTTAGGTTTGAGTGTTGTACTGAGGCTCAATTGGAGGCGGGATCGAGGCTGGGTCCTCGTCGAGCATCTCTCGGAGGTCGATTTCAATTCCGCGGGAAATCGTCGTGATCGGGACGTCGTTGGGCGTCCCCTCGAAAGGGTTCTCGCTGACCCGGCCGATGCGCTCCATCGTGTGGAAGACCCACATGACCAGAGCGCTGAACGGAACGCTCAGCCATACGAAATTGTCGCCGATGAGGGGGTATGTGCCGCTCAGGGCGCTGCCGATCTTATCGAACTCGAACATGACGCCGAAAGGGAGAAGAAGCACGAAAATCCACAAGAAACACCAGTTCAGAGTGGCGTATTGCCTCGGGTAGGGGAAGTTCTTGATTCGCTCCGACTTGCCTTGAAGTGTGTAGAGCTCGACGAGGAGGTTCTCCATCTCCATGTGTCGGAAGTCTTCGATGAGGCCGCGGGTTCGCAGCTGGCGTAGTTGTTTCGACTGGAGAGAAACCAGCTGGGTAGCGATGTTCGACTTCGAAAGAATATAAGAGAGGTCGGCCTCCGAAAGGTACGGCGTGATCTCCTCTTCGAGAGAGTGTCGATGCTCGCGGACGCCGATC
>JBGUEF010000108.1:0-9472 GCA_041821485.1 Deltaproteobacteria bacterium | reverse complement strand
AAACACGACACGGGGTTGCGCCGGACGGGGCGCCTTGCAGAGGTGGCCGGAGGGGCTTGGGGCCTGAGGCCACGCAAGGCGCCCCTCGGAGCTCGCGCCAATCGGCGGTGGTTGCTGTCGTGCCGATTGTCACTCGCACGCCGACTCCACCCCATGTCGCGTTTTTCCGAGCCCCTATGGACGACTCCTCACACGAAAAAGGGGACAGTCCCCTTTTTCAAAGGGTTAATTCCAAGCACGTCACACACGACGCCCCTCCGTACGTCGACTTCTACACAGGAGAACGGCTCGCGATGTGCGGCACAGCGAGCGGGGGGGAGGCTAGCCGTGTATCGACGTAAAGAGACGGCCGAGCGGGTCCCGCTCGCGAGCACGTGCGTCGCGGGCCGTTCTCCGGTGATGCAGTAGCTGTTGGGCTGGGTGTGCGTGTCAGACCCAGCGGTCTTCCGCTGTCGCGCCTTCCGCAGTGACGGTCAGCTTCACATGATGGCGCCTCTTCGCGCCGTCTACCTCGCGGTGTCGGGGGACCTCGGCGGCGTTTACGTAGAGGACACCGTTCTTTTCTATCTGCGCTGGGCGGCTCTTTCCGGACTTGGTTTTGCGATGCATGTGACCTGCGACGGTCGCGAGGACTTTGCGGCCGTTGCTACTGGCGTAGCGCACCGCCTCTTCGAGATCCTGGTCGCCCCAGTCCTCTTCCTTTCGGCGAAAGTCGCAGCCCCAGATCGAGTCTGCGCGATCGCCGAGCCCGGTGGGGCCGTTGTGGGCGAGGAAGAGCAGTGGCGCGTCGTCGCATGCATCGACCAGCCACTTCAGGCGGGCGATCGACGACTCCATGGAATCGATGCCGTACGCTTCTTCTAGGTAGCGTAGGCAGGCCAGGCGCCGCCCGCCGATGGAATGCGGCCGGCCAGCGACGATGTTCAGCGGAACGCCGGCCGGCGCGAGCCGGTGCCGGCTGTACGCGACGAGCTCGATGTCGCCGAGCGCCTCACCGAGACGTCGACAGCGGCCGGCTTGCCCCCGGCAGAATGCGTTGCGGAAGCGGTGGGCTCGCGGCGCGATCTCCGCGCCCAGTTGGAACGCGTGCAGTCCGTCGTGGTTGCCAGGGATGCACATCGCCGGGACGCGAAGCTTTCGAAGCGAACGTGCGACACGCTGCCCACGTACCTGCGTGTAGCCGGAAAGGTCACCGACGAACAGAAGGAGATCGTATGCGGCACGATTGAAGAACGCGACGTCTTCGTCGTCCCAGAAGAGATGAACATCACCGATCACGCCGATTGTGGCCGCTTGCGTGGCAAGGTCGTTCATGGGACGAAACTTAGCCGACCTCGGGCATCGCGCGAGCAGGAATGGAGGACATCATGACAGCTCCCATCATTCAGCGCCGTGAGCCTGCCCTGGTGTTGGTTCTCAGCATCATCACCTTCGGGATCTACCTTCCGTTCTGGTATCACGGCATCTACCAAGACCTCCAGACGCTCGACGGCCGAACGCCGACCGGTCACGGCTTCTGGCTCGACTTTTTCTTCGTGATCCTCACCTTCGCGATCTACGGAATCTGGGTCGACTATCAGATCTCTCTGCAGATCGCGCAGTTCGAAGAACGCAATGGGTTGGGGCCGGTGCAGGACACCTCGGTGATCACGATCATCCTCGACGTAGCGTCTTACTTCACCGCGTTTGTCACCAACTTCGTGACCAGTGCGATTCAGCAGGACCAGATCAATCGCGTCGTCGAAAAGCTAGAAGCACGGCTGACGCCCGACACCGGGGTCCCTGCGTAGTTGGCGATAGGCTTCCGTGCGGGCTGCCTGCTAGGCTCCGGGGGATGACCGAAATCGCCGATGCGCTTCGCGACACGCTGCTCGCCCTCACTCGGATTCCGAGCCCGATCGGAGAGGAAGCGGAGCTGTGCGATCACGTCGAGGCGCGACTGTCACGCGGTCTGGGCGGCGACTCGATTTCCCGCTTTCATGACAGCCTGATCGTCCGTGCGGCACAGCGGCCAAACGCGCCCCGCATCGCCCTCGTCGGGCATCTCGATACCGTCCGCACCCAGCATGACGGGCCGCCGCGCGTCGAGGGCAACTTGCTCTACGGAGCCGGCGCAGCCGACATGAAGTCCGGTCTGGCCATCATGATCGAGCTGGTCGAGCGTCTCGATCTCGCAGCGCTCCCCTGCGACCTGACGCTGATTTTCTACGAACGCGAGGAAGGACCGTTCGAGGAAAATCGCCTTGGGCCAATCCTCGATGCATACCCCGACCTGCACAATCTCGACCTCGCGGTCTGCCTCGAACCAAGCGACAACGAAATGCAGCTCGGGGCCATGGGCTCGGTGCATGCCACGCTCACGTTTCTCGGCCGCACAGCACACAGCGCTCGCCCGTGGCAGGGCGACAATGCGCTCTACAAGGCAGCCAAGTTCATCCGCAAGCTCGAGCAACGAGAGCCGCATGATGTCGAGCTCGACGGCTATGTCTTCCGGGAGGTGATGACACCGACCGTCGTTAGCGGCGGCGGTCCGCGAAATGTCGTGCCGGGCCGAGCCGAGCTCAACGTCAACTATCGTTTTGCCCCGGGCCGCACCGCAGAGCAGGCGTTTGCCGAGCTACGGGAGCTCGCCGGAGACGATTGCGAGGTGCGGGCCACCGATCTTTCACCTGCGGGCCATCCACATGCCCGCGATCCTTACGTACAGCACCTGATGTCCTGCGGGGTCAGCGGCGTGCGAAACAAGCAGGCTTGGACCGACGTCGCGCGTTTCGACGCGATCGGCGTGCCGGGTGTGAATTTGGGCCCCGGCACAGCGGCCCAGGCGCATCAACCGAACGAGTTCACCGAGCTCGACCAGCTTGCCAAGGGCTACGAGATCTTCGAACGATTCTTCACCAAGAAGGAAGACAGCCCGTTCTACTGATCGGGCGCGCTGCGTCTCGCTACCGCGGGGTTACTTCTTGCACTCGCCGAAGGCTTTGAACGCCCTCGATGGCGAGTTGTTGCGGACGATCACTTCGCCCGTGCCCTTCGGCCCAACGGAGACCGACTGCTTTGGAGAAGGGTCCACGTCGGTCCACACCTGGCATTGCAGCGAGAGATCGCAGCGATTGGTGACGATCACGATGTGCTTGTACGCGAGCGCGCCGTAGCGAGCCTCGCCGTGAACGCTGTAGCAGTTCTTGATGTCGTCTCCGCCCTCTCCCTGGCCTAGGGCCGGGAGGGCGGTGGCGAAAACCAATACGGCGGCGAATACGAATTTGGCGACTGCGTTCATGATGCCTCACATTGTCAGGGAATGAAGACGCACGGCAAGTTCTCGCTATTCATCTTCTGGGTCCTCGTTTGTGGGTGTCCCAAGCAGGCGCCAGCTGTCGACCCGCCGCCCGAGCGTACCGAGGCCGAGGAAGTGGACCCCCGAGCCGAGCTCGAAGCCGCCTGCTACGACGGCGATCCTGAAGCCTGCGACGAGCTCGGCCACTAGTGTGCGGATCTTTATCTCTCGCACACTAGGTAGAGGGCAAATTAACCCTTCTAAAAAGGGGACTGTCCCCTTTTTTATTCGAGGGTTTTTATTTTTAGGTCTAGGAGTTGCTCGGGGTCGACTCTGGAGGGGGCTGACGTCATCAGGTCGTTGGCCCTTTGGGTCTTGGGGAAGGCGATGACGTCGCGGATCGATTCGGTTTCGGCGGCTAGCATGGCGATGCGGTCCATGCCGAAGGCGATTCCGCCGTGGGGCGGGGCGCCGTAGGTGAGCGCGTCGAGCAGGAAGCCGAACTTCTCCCGGGCTTCCTCATCGCTGAGGCCGATGACCTGGAAAACCTTCTTCTGAACTTCTGGGTCGTGCAGACGGATTGAACCGCCGGCGATCTCGAAGCCGTTGAGCACCAGGTCGTAGCGATAGCAAAGGACGTTACCGGGGTCAGTTCCGAGCAGCTCGACGCACTCGTCATGCGGACGCGTGAAGACGTGGTGCGCGGCTTCCCAACGCTTCTTTTCTTCGTTGCGTTCGAACAGGGGCGGGTCGACGACCCAGAGGAAGTTCCAGTCCCCGCCGCTCCCGGTCTCGGGAATCATGCCGAGCTTGCGCGCCACATGGAGGCGCAGATTGGCCATCACGGTGTGGACCTTCTGTGTTGGGCCAAACTGGAAGAAGATAAGGTCGCCGTCCTTCGCGTCGACCGCTTCGTTCACGGCCTTGCGGAACTCGGGAGTCACCATCTTGGCGAGTGGGCTTTGCAGCCAGTTGCCTTCGCCGTCGACCTTGGCGCGGGCCAGGCCCTTTGCGCCCATCTGACGTACGTACTTTTCGAGCGCGTCGAGGTCCTTGCGGGAGAAGCCGTGACCCGAAGGCACCCGCATGGCTTTCACGATCTCGGTCGGAAGATCCCGGCGATACGCGCCCTCGCTGAACTTCTTCGCGATTGGCTCCAGCATTCCGATGCCGCCGCCGCCGTGCTCGACGGTCAGGTCGGTGATGTCGACGTGCTCCATCGCGAAGCGCATGTCGGGCTTATCGTTGCCGAAACGCTCCATCGATTCCGCAAACGGGAGTCGAGGGAACTCGCCACTTGGGAAGCGCTCGAGCAGGTCGATGCCCAGTGCCTCTTTCCAAAGCCGGAACACGAGCCCTTCGAGCACCTTGAACAGGTCGTCCTGATTGATGAACGACATCTCGATGTCGATTTGAGTGAACTCGGGCTGCCGGTCGATGCGCAAATCCTCGTCGCGGAAGCAACGGACGATCTGGTAGTACTTGTCATAGCCGGCGCACATCAGAAGCTGTTTGTAGAGCTGAGGGCTTTCGGCGAGCGCGTAGAAGTGACCGCCGTACAGTCGCGACGGAACCAGGAAATTCCGCGCGCCGCCCGGTGTGTACTTCACCATGAAGGGCGTCTCGACCTCGAGGAAACCGTTGTCGTGAAAGTAGTTGCGCGCCTCGTGGTTGAGCCGGCTCCGCATCATGAGGTTCTTCTGCAGAGTGGGGCGCCGCAGATCGAGATAGCGGTACTCGAGGCGCTTGTCCTCGCCGGTCGTAATCTGATCCTCGATCTCGAATGGCGGGGTCTCAGCCTTGTTGAAGATCGTTGCTTCGAGCGCGATGACCTCGATGGCGCCGGTCGCAAGCCGTGGATTGCGAAGGCTCGTGCCATCATCTTTGCTGCCGCGGTCACGCACCTTGCCCCGTACGCCGAGCACCCACTCCGAGCGCGCCTTGTCCGCTGTCTCGAAGGCAGCCTCGTCCGTCGTCTCCGGGTCGAAGACCACTTGGGTGAGCCCATCGCGGTCCCGCAGGTCGATGAAGATGCAGCCGCCATGGTCGCGCCGGTTCTGCACCCAGCCGAAGAGGACGATCTCCTGATCGATGTTCTCTTCTCTCAGTTCACCACAGGAATGCGTACGTTTGAGCTCGTCGATAAAACGGGCCACTTCAGGCCTCCTTCAGCGCGGAAAATTCAGGCAGTGCGGGAAGGTAGCCGCCACACCTCCGGCGTCAAGTCCGCGGGGATTCCCTCGCATGTACAGGCAGTTGCACTCCGGCAGCCCGCCGTAGACAATGCGCTCCGGGGACTGACAACCAGTCGAGTGAGGGAGATATGGCTGCCGAAGAGATCGAATGCCACGTGTGCGGTGCGGGCAATCCCAGGGGTACCGAGCGCTGCCGTTCTTGCGGGGCGCGGCTTTCCGAGCTTGCCTCTGAGCTTAGCGAGGAGGAGCTCTACGCTCGCCGGCATCAGCCTGACGGCTTCGAGCTTCGCTGGGTGTTCATTTCGTTTGGCCTTTTCCTCGTCGCGGCAGCCCTCGCCCTCGCGCTCCTGCCTCTGGTCATCCCGGTGTACGACCCGCAGGGCTTCGCTGGCATCGTGATCACCATCACGCTGTGGTTCCTCGGCGCCGCCGCGATCAACTACGTCTCGCCCGGCAAGAACTTCATCGAGCCGCCGGTCGGAGGGTTGCTAGCCGCGATTCCGACCATGATCTTCCTCTCGAGCATCGCGGACGTCTACCAACTCTCGTCCGGCGCGTACGTGCTCGGAACCTTGATGGCCACGATGATGGCGCTCATGGGCGCGTTCGTCGGTAACCTCCTTCGCGGCGATCAACCGAAGCCCCAACCCAAGAAGAAGCAGTCGCGCCGGCCCAAGGCTGCTTAGCCCTCAGAAGCGGAGACGAACGCCAAAGCCTGGAATCAGAACGAAGCCGCCGCGGTTCAGTGATGTTCCCGCATGCTCGATGAACCAGTATTCGTACGCCGCAGTCAGCTCGATGAGCGCATGAATCCGCCGGACGCCGAGCGCCATCCCGAGGACCGGCCCGGCTCGAATGCCCGCTCCGCTGGCCTTTTGCTCAGACCCTTCCACTTGGAAGTCGCCGAAGACGTACTCTCCGCTGCCGCGCGCGCCGATCCAGATCTCGTACACGCCGCCGATCTCCACTCCGTACACGAACGGGACCTCGAAGCCGACACGTCCCCCGCTTCCCGACTGGTCGCGGTCCGGGATCCAGCCGCCGTAGGGTGCGAGCCCCACCACCAGGGACGAGCGGGTCGTTCCCTGCTGGAGTACTTTCTCGTAGCGCGCTTCGGCCCGAACGGTCGCGCCCGACACCATCAGGCCGAGGTCCCATTCTTTCGCGATCCCGTACCGGCCATACGCCATCGGAACCACGCCACCGGCATCGGCCGCGTAACGGTACTGCGATTCTCCAGGGTCGAGCACCACCGGATCTCTCAGATCACCGAGGGGCACGCGCGCGGCTCCGCCGAGGCCCAGGTCGGTTCGG
The DNA here is from genome assembly GCA_041821485.1 of Deltaproteobacteria bacterium. Classification (GTDB taxonomy): domain Bacteria; phylum Myxococcota_A; class Polyangia; order Polyangiales; family Houyiibacteriaceae; genus SG8-38. The sequence goes on along the minus strand of JBGUEF010000108.1, from coordinate 2,686 downwards.
TTCTTCGGGGTCGTCGAAGCTCCGCTCATCGCTGGAACCGCCGTCGCACAGCCGCCGAGGGTTGCGAGCGACGCGAGCACGAGAGCGAGCTCAGTCCACTTCACGACAGCGTTCGTAGCTTAACTTTGGGTTTTCGGGGATCTTTTGCGTCGGGGGGCGCATCGCGGCCGCCCGGCGCGTCGATGAAGTCGGCCATCAGGTCGTAGTCTGCGGCGTCGGTCACGAGAACTCGCCGGATCTCACCCGCCAGTGCCGTTCCGTTCGCCAAGTAGACGCTCCCGTCGACTTCGGGCGCTTGGCCCCACCACCGGCCCTGCAGCAGCCATTCGCTTTCGTCGCTTACGCCGTCGACAAGCACATCGAGCTCCGTGCCGACCCGCAGGTCCAGCCTCCCACGGCTAATCGGCCGCTGGATGTCCATCAACTCCGCGTAACGCGCTTCAGCGACCGCCGGGTCGACGGCTTCGGGCATTTCACCGCTCCGCGTGCCTTCCTCCGGCGAGTAGAGAAACACGCCGACGTGATCGAGCTCGGCCCATTCGACGAACTTGCGAAGCTCGCCGAAGTCTTCGTCGGTTTCGCCGGGGTGCCCAACGATGAACGTGCTTCGAAACACGAGGTCGGGGATCGCGCCCCGAAGTCGCTCGACCACCTTGTACATCCGGTCGCCGCCGTGACCGCGCCGCATCGCGCGGAGCATGCGGTCGGACGCGTGTTGAAGCGGCATGTCGATGTACGGAAGCACCTTGTCATGTTGCGAGAGCACCTCGACCAAGGGGTCAGTGAGCTTCTCCGGATAGAGATAGTGCGCTCTCACCCAGCGAATCCCGTCGACGTCGCCCAGCGCGGCCAGCAACTCGGCCAAGGACTCCCGCTCCTCGAGATCACGGCCATATGCAATCGTATCCTGGCTGATCAGGTTGAGCTCGACGACTCCTGCGGCGGAAAGGCGTTCAGCCTCGCGAACCAAATCTGCAATGGTCCGTGATCGCTGCTTGCCACGGAACGAGGGGATCGCGCAGAAGCTGCATTCGCGGTTACACCCTTCCGCGATCTTCACGTAGGCGCGGTGAGTCTCACCGGTGAGGACGCGGGGGTCGTCGGCGCGCATCGTGTACTGCGCCGGGTTGCCGACCAGCATTCGGCCACCGGTACCGCCAAGTACGCTCTTCAGCTTCAACATGTCGCTCGAACCGAGGAAGTGGTCGACCTCGGGAAGGTCGCTGGCGAGCTCCTCAGGGTAGCGCTGTGAAAGGCAGCCCGCGACGACCAGCTTGTCGCAGGTCCCGCGCTCCTTGTGAGCGCTCATCTCCAGAATCGTGTTGATCGACTCCTCCTTGGCCGGGCCGATGAAGCCACAGGTATTGATGACGATCACCTGCGCCTCGGCCGGGTCGTCCACCAGCTCGAAGCCGGACTGGTCGCTCACCCCGAGCATGACCTCGGTGTCGACGCGATTCTTGGCGCATCCAAGCGACACGAAATGAATGGTCCGCGGCTCCCCCATTCCGCCTGATTACCGGGTAATTCGCCGTCCTGCTACCCGGCCACCAGCGACCCAGGGCCCTGATTCCGGCTCAATTTGCCTCCCCCGTAGATTGCCGTATAAGGGCCGCCTCGCTCGGACCGGGTAAAAGCCCAGGGATTTCGTGCCAGGAGCCTTATAGATGTCTCGATACACAGGACCACGGGTAAAGCGCATGCGAGCGCTCGGTATCGACCTGCCCGGCCTTTCGCGCAAGAGCATGTGGAACCGTCCGTATCCCCCCGGCGTTCATGGGCCGAAGTCGGCGCGTCGCCGCAAGATTAGCGACTTCAAGAAGCAGCTTCTCGAAAAGCAGAAGCTGCGATTCAACTACGGCCTCAACGAGGGACAGTTCAGGCGGCTCTACCGCGAAGCGGTGCACAGCAAGGACCCGTCCGGCGACAAGCTCGTCGAGCTCCTCGAGCGTCGCCTCGACAACTTCGTTTTCCGCGCCGGCTTTGCGCCGACGATTCCCGCGGCGCGTCAGCTCGTCTGCCACGGTCATTTCCTCGTGAACGGCAAGCGCCTCGACATCCCGTCGTACCGGGTTCGTCAAGGCGACGTCATGAGCCTCCGCGAGCGCAGCCAGAACCTGCCCACCGTCGCGGCCGCCCTCGAGGACGTGCGCATCGCACGCCCCGAGTGGCTCGAGTTCGACGAGAGCAAGACGACCGCCACCGTCAAGGGCCTCCCGAAGGTAGACTCCGTCCCCTTCGCCCTCGAAATCGACCTGGTCATCGAGTACTACTCGAAGCGCCTGTAACGAAAGAGGGGAACAGTCCCCTTTGTGAGTATCGCGCGTCGACGCGCCCCTGCGTCCTTTGGGACAAGAGGGACTGTCCCTTCCTCCGCCCCCCGCCATGCAACCCCTCTCCTCGCAAAGCGTCGACGTCATCATTCCGGCTCTCAACGAGCAAGACGCCCTCCCCCTGGTCCTGCGCGACATCCCTCGCCCGCCGGTCCGCCGCGTCATCGTCGCCGACAACGGCTCGACCGACCGCACCGCCGAAGTCGCCCTGAAGAACGGCGCTGAAGTCGTCCATGAGCCCGAGCGAGGCTACGGCGCCGCTTGCTTGAAAGCCCTCGCTCATCTCGCCGCCGACCCACCGGACATCGTCGTGTTTCTCGACGGCGATTACAGCGACCACCCCGATGAGCTCC
>JBGUEF010000107.1:0-9527 GCA_041821485.1 Deltaproteobacteria bacterium | reverse complement strand
TTCTGGCCTTGGTTCCGGCTCCGGCCCCGGTTCCGGCCTGCTCCCGCCCCCCGCTCCATTGACACGCGGGGCGGTCAGTGCTGATCTCCGTTCCCATGCAGCTCCGCAGCGACAGTTTCAAAGACGGTGATTTCATCCCCAGCCAATACGCGTTCGGCAAGACGAGCGCTGAGGGCCAGATCGATCTTTCCGACAACAAGAGCCCGCATCTGGCCTGGTCGGACTTGCCAGAAGGCACCAAGTCGATCGCGATCCTCTGCATCGACGGCGATGCGCCGACCAAGCCTGATGATGTGAATCAGGAAGGCCGCATGGTTCCGTCCGATCTACCGCGCGCGGAGTTCAGCCACTGGGTTCTTGTCGATCTTGCCCCCGATGCCAGTGTCGCGGAGGGAGTGTTCAGCGACGGCATCACGGCAAAGGGCAAGGACGGCCCCGACGGGCCTCAGGGAACTCGTTGCGGTATCAACGACTACACCGGATGGTTTGCCAGCGATCCGGACATGGCCGGCGACTACTATGGCTACGATGGCCCCTGTCCCCCGTTCAACGACAGCATCGTCCACCACTACCGGTTCACCGCGTATGCGCTCGACGTCGATCGGGTCGCGGTAGACGGCAAATTCACCGCCGGGGACGTACTTGCCGCGATCGACGGCCACGTCCTTGGTGAAGCGAGCCTCGTCGCGAAGTACAAGATCAACCAGAACGCGCAAGAGCTGTAGCCACAGCCCATGAATCGGAGGGACAAGGCCGATCGCATCGGCGAGATCCTCGACGCGCTCTACCCAGAGCCGCCGATCCCACTCGATCATCAAGATCCTTACACCCTCCTCGCGTCGGTGATGCTGAGCGCGCAAACGACCGACAAGAAAGTCAACGAGGTCACGCCTGCTCTGTTCGCCGAGGCTTCGAATCCCGAAGCCATGGCGGCATTGCCCGTCGATCGCATTCTCTCCTTCATTCGCACGGTCGGACTTGCGCCGACCAAGGCCAAGAACCTCAAGGCGATGGCCAAGCTCCTGATCGAACGACACGGCGGAGACGTACCCGACGACATCGATGCGCTCGAGGCGCTGCCGGGTGTGGGGCACAAGACCGCATCCGTGGTGATGTGCCAGGCCTTCGGCCGTCCCGCATTCCCCGTCGACACGCACATCCACCGTCTAGCTGCGCGCTGGGGACTCTCGGACGGGAAGAACGTCGTCAAGACCGAGGCCGATCTCAAGAAGGTGTTTCCCGAGGACACCTGGATTCGCCGGCACCTGCAGATCATCTACTTCGGACGGGAGTACTGCCCCGCGCGCGGTCATGATTTGAGCCAATGCGAAATCTGCGGATGGGCGGCGACAAAGAAGCGAATTGCCGAAGAATCTCGGCGCAGCTGACCAAAGCGCCTGGTCGCGACGCTGGCCGAGAGCCATAGTCCTACCGATGAGTATCGAGTTCCGCCTGTTCCGCATCCCGGTTCGCATTCACCTGTGGTTCTGGCTGATGGCGCTGTGGCTTTGGACGCTGAGAAGCGAGGAGGGCTGGGCCGGGCTCTTGATCTGGGTCGTGGTGGTGTTCCAGGGCATCTTGATGCACGAGCTCGGTCATGCCCTGGTCGGTCGGGCGTTCGGAAGGCAGCCACGCATCGAGCTCGTCGCACTGGGTGGCCTGACCTGGTGGGAGCAACGCGAACCGATGAGTCCGGGGCGAAGCCTCGTCGTGAGCGCCGCCGGTCCTGCAGTAGGCATCTTCATCGGATCGCTCGCATTGGTGTTGATGGACGCGTTGCGCGTGCCCGATCCCTCGCTCGCTCGCTACGCGTTTCGTTCTCTGATTTTCGTCAATCTCGGCTGGGGTCTCTTGAATCTGCTGCCGGTCCTGCCGCTCGACGGCGGCAACATCGTGGCGTCGCTCATGGAGCTCCTCGCGCCGTCGCGTGGGCGTTTGCTGGCGTGCTACGTCTCCTTTGCCGTCATCGGCTTGCTGTTCGCGGTGACGGTGACCTTCAAGCAGTATCCCGCGACGATTCTCTTGTTCTTGCTCGCCTTCAGCACCTACCAGGCCTTCAAGGGCGAGAGGCAGCGCGGCACCTCGCAAGCAGCACCGGAGGGCACGCCGCCCGAAAGCCTCGTCCAGCGGGCGTTCGAAGCCCTCGAGCGTGGCGATGGCCAGGCTTTGATCGGCGCCGCCTCCGAGCTCGTCGCAAAGGCCGACGCGCCCACGGACCTCGACGAAGCGTTTCACCTCCTGGCCTGGGGCAGGCTCATCAATGGCGAGCCGGGTGAGGCCCATCAGGCGTTGACCTCGATGTCCGGCGATCGGAAGGCCGATCCGGCGCTCGAAGGCGCCGTCCTGGTCGAGCTGGGCAAGCCCGACGATGCCGTGCCCTTCCTAGAGGCGGCTCGCGAGCGTGGCGGGGCATTTGTCGAGGCCTACTACCAGCGGGCCCTACGAGAGAAAAATGCCTGATTACAGGGGCTTGAAGGAATCTTCCCCTACCTTGCTTGCATCCATGCGAATGATGGCATATATCGAGGGACCATGCCGTTCGCCGTCGCAGATTCCCCGCGCTGGGAGCTCTACCGTCTGCTCGGGGAGCCACGGCGGCTCCGCTTGCTCGGCCTCACTTCCGAGGACGAGCTCTCGATCGGCGAGCTCGCAGAGCTGACGCGGGAAGCCCAGCCCAACGTGTCCAAGCATCTCAAGCTGCTTCGAGAAGCCGGCCTGGTGGCCGTACGTCGCCAAGGGACACGCGCGTTCGCCCGTCTGTCTCCCGATTTGAATGGGGACCCCTTGCTTGCGGACGCGATACGCTCCGGCCGAGACCTCTGCGCCGAAGACGGCAGCCTCGAACGCGTCGCCCAGGTGATCCAGGCACGCGACGAAGATGCCCGAGCATTCTTCGAACAGCCTTCGGATGACGCCTCTCCGCCGCCCGTCGCGGCATGGTCCGCCTACCTCACAGCCATACGCACGCTCTTGCCGAAACGCGGTCTTGCGGTCGACCTAGGCACCGGGGATGGCGCATTGGTCGAGCTGCTGGCACCGCTCTTCGATCGAGTGATCGCGGTCGATCGCTCTGAGAAGCAGCTCGAGGCCGCCGCGGGCAGGCTGTCGAGCCATGGATACGATCACGTCGAGCTCGTCCAAGCGGGCTATGACGACGCCGCCATCGCGGCGCGTGTTCGTGAGCTCGGCGGTGCCGACGCCGTGTTTGCTGTGCGGTTGCTCCACCACGCGCCGCGCCCCCAGCAGTTGGTGTCGCTCCTGGGCTCGCTGGTGCGGCCGGGCGGCCAGGTGGTGGTCATCGACTACTGCTCCCACGACGACGAGCTCATGCGCGAGCGCCAGGCCGATCTCTGGCTTGGATTCGAGCGCGATGAGCTTTTTGATTTCGCCAAGTCAGCCGGGTTGATCAATCCCGAAGTTTTTGTCATTCCCGCAGCGCGTTACGGGCCTGGCCCCGATGCCCATTTGAAGTGGCAGGTGCTCGCAGCGCGTCGCGAAACGAAAGAGGAGATAAGACCATCATGAGCCCAAATCCAGATCTGAAATACAAGGTTGCAGACCTTTCGTTGGCCGACTGGGGTCGGAAGGAAATCGCGATCGCCGAGCACGAAATGCCAGGCCTGATGGCGCTTCGTCGTGAGTATGGCGCCCAGAAGCCGCTTGCCGGCGCACGCATTGCGGGTTGCCTTCACATGACCATCCAAACTGCGGTTCTCATCGAGACTCTGATCGAGCTCGGCGCGGAGGTGACCTGGACTAGCTGCAACATCTTCTCGACCCAGGACCATGCCGCGGCCGCAATCGCCGCTGCCGGTGTTCCCGTCTTCGCCTGGAAGGGGGAGACCGAGGAGGAGTACGATTGGTGCATTCACCAGCAGCTTCTCGCTTTCGCAGGCGGCAAACCTCCGAATCTCCTGCTCGACGACGGCGGTGACCTCACCGCGATCGTCCACCAGCAGTACGCCGATATGTTCAACGGCCCCGATCGCATCCTCGGTTTGTCTGAGGAGACGACCACGGGTGTTCATCGTCTTTACGACATGGAGCGCGAGGGCTCGCTCAAGTGCCCCGCGATCAACGTGAACGATTCGGTCACCAAGTCGAAGTTCGACAACCTCTATGGTTGCCGTGAGTCGCTCGTCGACGGCATCAAGCGGGCAACCGATGTGATGATTGCGGGCAAGGTGGTCGTCGTGGCCGGCTACGGTGACGTGGGCAAGGGCTGCGTGCAGGCGATGGCCCGCGCGGGCGCACGCGTTCTCGTGACAGAAATCGACCCGATTTGCGCGCTTCAGGCGTCGATGGAGGGCTACCAGGTCGTCACGATGGAAGAGGCGGCTCCTATCGCCGACATCTTCGTCACTTCCACCGGTTGCTGTGACGTCGTCACCGGCGAGCATATGAAGCAGATGAAGAACGAAGCGATCGTCTGCAACATCGGACACTTCGATTCCGAGATTCAGATGGCATGGCTGACCGACCCGTCCAACGGGGTCACCGAAGACGAGATCAAGCCGCAGGTCGATCACTTCATCTTCCCCGACGGCAAGCGGATCATCGTGCTCGCCCGCGGGCGTCTCGTGAACCTCGGTTGCGCCACCGGCCACCCGAGCTTCGTGATGAGCAACTCGTTCAGCAACCAGGTGCTCGCGCAGCTTTCCCTCTGGATGGAGCGCGATCGCTACGAAGTGGGCAAGGTCTACGTGCTGTCCAAGGAGCTCGACGAGAAGGTCGCGCAGCTCCACCTCGGTCAACTTGGCGTTAAGCTCAGCAAACTAACGCCCGCTCAGGCCGAGTACCTTGGAATTCCGGTCGAGGGACCCTTCAAGCCCAGCTACTACCGCTACTAGAACGAGATGGTCTCGCTCCTCCTCGAGACTTGGCGCTATTTCCAGTCGCACGATGGGCGCCTGCTCTCGGGAGCAATCGCCTTTTATGCGTCCCTGGCGATCGCGCCGCTCGGGGTGGTGGCATTGCTGATCGCGTCGCTGGTCATGCCAAAAGCGGAGGCCAGGGAGGAGCTCGTCGACCAAGTCGGCGTGTTCCTCGGCGATGACATGGCGACGTTCCTGGTCGAGACGATCGTTCAGCTAGGCGACGAAGCGACGAGCTGGACGGCGCCGGTCATCGGCGCCGTCTTCATGCTCTACATCTCCGCACGCCTGTTCTCGATGCTGCGTCGCGCGCTGAACCACATGTGGGGGATTCGGCCCAAGCTCCTGGTTCATGCGAGTCGCTCCGAGACCCTGCACCTGGCGGAGCGGAGATTGCTCGCGTTCGCGATGGTGCTGATTTTCGGCAGCTCGCTAGTCGCCCTGGTGTTGCTTCATTCTGTCGCTGCGGCCGCCGCTCATCTCCTCGGCGATAGCGGTTACATGTTGACCATGGCGGAGTTTGGGAGCGCATTTGCGGTTTTGACTCCCTTGATTGCCCTCGTTTACCGCTGGCTACCCGACGCCACTATCGCCTGGCGGGACGTCTGGGTCGGCGCGGCCGTAACCTGCTTGTTCGTCCTCGGGGGCTCGTTCTTGATCGGGCTCTACCTGGGCTACGCGAGCCCGGCGTCGATCTATGGAGCAGCTGGCTCGCTGATCGTTCTGCTCCTGTGGATCTACTACACCACCCAGATTTTCCTCATGGGCGCGGTGTTCACCCGGGCTTGGGCGCGGCATCGCGGCAGGGCCATCGAGCCGCTCCCATACGCGGACGTCGTGGAAACCCGCGACTACTCTGCAAACGTCTCGGCCAGCGACGCATAGTGCGGCGCTTGCGCGGGCGCTTCGGCCATGGTGCCGTGCATGTGCTTTTCGAGGAAATCAAATAGCGCTCCCCACTGCTCGCGCGCAGCCGCACGCCAAAGCAACACGTTGAACGCGTGGATCTCACCTCGAAAGACATGCAGCTCGCAGTTGGTGTTCCGCCGCGCGAGTGCCTCGCTGAGTCGAATCGTGTCGCCCAGCAGCGGGTCGGCGGTTCCGACCGTCGTGAAGAACGGCGGAAGGGGCCGGCTTCCTGGAACGGCGGGTTTCTCGAACAGACGCAGCGGACTGGCGAGTGGAAACTGAAGCGCACGCTTCACGCGCCGGCCGAGATACGAGTACGCCGTGCCCCGGATCTCGCCCTTGATCCATCCGGCCATGCGCCGGCTCTTGTCCGGGTCCCGCCAGAAGCGACGGACGTCGTGCAGATCGAGCAGGCCATACAAGGGAGCAACGCAGGCGATATCCACCTCGCGCTCGAAGATGCTACGCGTGAACGGTTCGGGCCTGGGGTGCGTCGTACAATAGGCGAGGGCGGCGGCAAGGTTCGCGCCGGCGGACTCTCCAATGATCGCCAGGCGGCTGGTATCGGCCCCGTACTTGGCACCGTTATCGAGCACCCACTCGAGCGCGGCCATCGCGTCTTTGAGCGGCTTTGGGTACGTGTGCACCGGGCCGAGCCGGTAGTTGATGTTGAACACCTGGTAGCCTTGCGCCGCCAGGACGTAGGCCATGATCCGATGGGTGTCCTTCGACATCATGGAGAACGCGCCGCCATGGATGTACAGGATCGCCGGCAGCTGCCCCACCGCGTCCCGCGGCCGGTAGATGTCCAGCAGGTGCGAACGCTTGCGGGTGTTCCGATATGGGACGTTGTGCTCGACGTGAACGCGGCGCCAACTCTGAATGAGCCACGGCAACACGCCATACCCAAGGCGCGAAAAATGGTTCGCTGCCTTGTCCACGCCGTTGCGAACCAACGGCATGACCGAGTCACGGGCACGGGTCATAACGCGCCACTATAGGGGATGAATGGGGCTACGAAAAGAAGCCGAGCCTCTTGAGCGCGCCTCCGTAGATGAACTTAATCATCCCGTCGATTTCCTTGAGGGTTTCCGGTGTATGCGGGTACCACACACGCTCCTTTTTCACCGTCCATCGGTCGATGAGGATCGGCTGCTGGTGCGTGTATCCACGAAGGCCGCCGAGGCCGTTGACTTGCCCCACGCCGCTCTCCTTCATGCCCCCAAATGGTGCTTCCGGTGCGCCGTACGCCATCGACGCGTCGTTGATCACCACCGAGCCGGTTTCGAGGCGCTTCGCGATCTCGATGCCCTTCTGGGTGTTCCGCGTCCAGACGCTGCCGCTCAATCCGTACACCGAATCATTGGCGAGACGAATCGCCTCTTCCTCATCGGCGACGCGCATCACCGACACGATCGGGCCGAAGGTCTCTTCCCGCATCAGGTCCATCGTGTGATCGAGATTGCGAACGAAGGTGGGCTTGTAGAAGAGGCCGTCCGTCGTGTCTGCCTCTCCGCCAACGACGATATCGGCGCCCTTGGCCCTCGCGTCCTCGACGTGGCGCTCGATGATCGACATCTGCCGGTCCCAGAACACCGAGCCCAGGTCGATATCCTCACCGGTGCCGTATCGGAGTTCGCTGACGATGCCTTTGACGCGCTCCTCGAACTCGTCGGCGACGCTTTCGACCACGTAGACGCGCTCCACACCCATGCAAATGTGGCCGGAATTCAGCATCGAGTTGAAGACCGCGCCACCGGCCGCGCGCTCGAGGTCGGCGTCTTCGCACACGATCATCGCGTCTTTTCCGCCCAATTCCAGGGTGCATGGAATGAGCTGCTCCGCGCAGGCGGCTGCGATCTTCTTCCCGGTTCCCACGCTTCCAGTGAACGAGATTTTCTGCACACCGCCATTGACGAGCGCCGCGCCAGTTTCGCCGTCGCCATGCAAAACCTGCACGACGCCTTCGGGCACGCCGGCTTCTCTCAGCAGTCGAACCGCCCACTCGCTCGAGTGGGGCGAAACCTCCGACGGCTTCAAGATGACCGCGTTGCCAGCCAGGACCGCTTGCACGGTGGGGTTGATCGCCAGCGAGAACGGGCCGTTCCACGGCGTGATGATGCCGACCACACCGAGCGGGCGATAGTGCATCACCAGCTTCTTGTACGGGCGAAGATAGCCGTGGAGCTTTCGCTTCTCGTCGGAGAGCTCCTTGACGGCGCGGCCACACCAGAAGTTGATGTAGTCGCAGCCCGGAAGGATCTCCATCATCAGCGACTCGAAATGGGTCTTGCCCGTCTCGCTGATGAGCGTCTTCACCACCTCGTCGCGCTTCTCGACGAGAATGTCGATCGCCCCCCTGACGATGCGGGCGCGCTCCTCGACAGGGACTCGCGCCCACTCTTTCTGCGCGTCGCGCGCTTTGGCGATCGCAAGCTCCACGTCGGCTTGGCTGTTGACGACGATCTCGCCGACCGATTCACGGGTCGCCGGGCTGCGGATCCCGAGCCGGCGGCGCCCCTCGGAGGTTGGGGAAAGTGGTTCGACGATGGCCATCCATTCGCTCCTATTGCTGCGAGGCCGGTGGGCCCTCGAGTGAAACACGTTCTAGTAACCCGGGGCCCAAACGCAAGCAGCAGAGCAGAGTTAGCATTAGTGTATTATTACACTTATATTTCAAATCATGCGCTCAGGGTCTTGGATGGTCTTGCTTTGGATCGTCGTGGCTGGTTGCGGGGAAGCCCCGCCGGCCGGCGCGCCTCGTGCCGTCGGGGCCGGTGGCGTCGACTTCTCCTGCGACTGTCCGTTCGGAGAGGAATGCGCTGACGATGGCCTGTGCATCTCGATCTGTGGCGATGTGGCGGCCTGTGTCTTTGGAGGCACGGCCCAGTGCTGCGCGCCCGGTTCGGTGTGCAGGGACGGGAGCTGCGCCATAGACTGCGGAAGCGACGTCGAGTGCAATGGTGTCTGTTGTGACGGCGCCGAGATGTGCTCGGAGGGGTCGTGCGTGGCCCGGTGCGATGCTCCGTCGCAGCTCTGCGGAGACGACAACGCGCTCTGCTGTGCAAACGGCGAGGCATGTATTGGTGGCGCCTGTGTCCCGCTTCTCGATGAGTGCGCGCTTGGTGAGGATTGTGAAATCGACGAGCTCTGTGAGCCTAGCCTTGGAGTGTGCATCCCTCGTGACGCGGTCGACGTATGCGAGTTCAGGCCGCCAGTCGGAGAGTTCGAGCCGGCCATCGGCTGCCGCTGGACGCCTCCTCAGGCGCAGATGGGTGCTACCGACGAAGAGATTGAAATCGCCCGCATGAGCGAGGTGGTCATGACGCCTGCCGTCGCCAACCTCACCGACGACAACGGCGACGGCGTTACCGACATGCTCGACACGCCTGACATCGTGTTTGCGAGCTTCGACTATGATGCGGACGGATGCTGTACGCGGCGAGCCGTCGTGCGCATCGTCTCCGGTGGTTGCAACGGCGACGGGACGATGAGCACGCATGCCACGCTCAAGGGTCTTACATCGGACGATTGGATTGGGAACTCCACGGGCATCGCGCTCGGCAACCTCCACCCCGATCACATGACCGGCGAACGGGTGCCGGAGATCGTCGCGACCTTCAAGAACGGTGGAACCGTGGCCTGGCGCCGCACCTCCGACGACGGCTCGACTTGGGAAGTCATGTGGCAAAACGACGCTCTTCCCAACAATCAGCACACCCGAGGTGGCGCACAGCCCTCGAT
>JBGUEF010000106.1:0-9603 GCA_041821485.1 Deltaproteobacteria bacterium | reverse complement strand
CGATGCGTTTCGCGCCATGCGCGCGTGCGAACGCATCACCGACGATCTCAACCACCCCGCGTATCGCTGGCGTCCCATCGCCCTGCGTGTGCTTCGGGCGACCTGGGAAGGCGACTTCGATGAGGCGGAGCGGCTTGCAGAGGAAGTGCACTGGCTAGGCGAGCGTGCTGCCGACCACAACGCAGCGGCTGCCCACGCCATGCAAAAGACGCGGCTGCTTCGAATGCGCGGGGACTTCGATGCACAGTTGCCTTGGCTCGCGGAGATTGCCCGGACCAACGCAAATTTCATCGTCGGCGCGGAACACGTTGCCGCCGGCCGGGTGTCACTCGGTGTGAGCAAGTACGACCCAGAGGCCGGCCGCAAGATGTTGCGCCAAGGTGACCACACGCTTCAACTCTCGTTTGCGCGCCTATGCATCGCCGCCGAGGATGGAGAGCTCGCGGAGCAGCTCTACCGGCATCTGCTCGTGAACCAGGACCATCTCGTGACTGGAGGCATCCTCTATTTGACGATCGAGGGGCCGACGACTTGGGGACTGGCTTCGATTGCCCGGTTCCTGGGAAGGACCAGCGAGGCTCGCGAGCACTACGAGCACGCCATCGAGATGAGCCGAAGGACCGGCGGACGCCCTGTGCACGCGCTAATCGCCTGCGAGTACGCGGAGATGCTTTCGCAATCCGATGAGACCGTCGATCGAGTACACGCCCGGGAACTGACCGAGGACGCTCGCGCAACCGCGAACGAGCTAGGAATGCGAGCCCTGAAGGCCGAGGCCGACGCACTGCACGCGCGGCTCCAAGGCGCCGCAGAGGAGCACAGCCCTCCCCCAGCCAACACGAACAACCTCACGATGAGTCAGGTCGGTGACTCCTGGTTGATCCGCTACGGGAGCGTCGAGTTTCATCTCAAGGATATGCGAGGGGTGCGTTTGCTCGCCGCGCTCGTGGCGGAGCCCGGGCGCGAGTTCCACGTACTGGACTTGAGCCATGGCGGGAAAGCTCCCACCGAACGCGCACGGGTCAACGTTCAGCGGCGCATCCGAGACGCGATCCGGCGCATCGAAGGCCACCACCAGGGGCTCGCTAAGCACCTCGATCGCTCAGTGCGCACGGGCACCTACTGCGCGTACGAGCCCTAGCCGTAGCGATCGATGCGCGGCGCGAGCAGATAGGGGTACGGCTTGCGCAAGATGTTGCGGTAGAACCAGCGGTCGGCGCGGCGCGTTGCTTGCGTCAGCGCCCACAACTGTGCATCGCTCTTGTAGTGTGCTCGCACTTCCTTCTCTGTGATTTGCGGCGTGAGGCCGAACACTTCGTTCGCGATGGGGATCAACGCAGGAAAGATGTCGCCGAGACCTTCCTTGATGAGGTTCCCCAGAAAATCTAGCGCCTGTCCGCGGATCGAGAAGTAGTTGTCGATGATCAACTGCGACAGAAAGCGATTCACGATCATGCGCACCGGCGCCGGCAGCGCCCGCGTCTGAGTAGTGAAATCGAGCATCTCGTTGCCGTGCTCGTCTCGGAGAAAAGGTGTCCCAACGTCGAGATAGCGTATCCGATCGCCTTCAAACGCCCAGTTCGACAACTGCCCGTCCGGAGCAAGCGACGGCGTCACCGAAGCCTGGATGTGCTCGAAGACTCGCCGCACGTAGGGAGCGGCCTCGCTAGCGGTCTTGCCCTTCAAGAAATCGGGGCCAAGCGACCCGGACGGCAGTAACGGTTGAACGCAATAGAGCACGTAGCCGTCGGGACGCTTCAAGATGGGCGTCTCCGTCTCGACGACATCGATGCCGCAGGCCTCGAGTTGTTCCACATAGGACCCAATGAGATCCGCGTAGCGATCCGCAGCATCGCGCTCCGGAAAGGGCACGAGTCGCTTGCACGCGAAATCCCCCCTCGGCGTGTCGAGCTTCACGCCGATGGTGATCTCGCCGTAACCGATGATGTCGAGATCTGTCGCTCGGCCCGTTCGCAAGGCCTCCTCGAGCCGATGCTCAAACGCCTCAATCTCCGACGTGCTCACCAACCCCACTACGCAAAGGCCTTCGTCATGCGGGCGATCAGACCCTCAGCTTCGTCGTCAGTGAGGATCAAGGGCGGCAGAAACTGGAGCACACGTCTGTCGTTGCCGGCCGGAAAGCAGAAGACGCCCTGCTGCATGATGCGCAGAAGAGCGCCCAAGGCCTCGACCTCGCTCCCGAAGCGCAAACCCATGAACAGACCTCGGCGTCGAAGCTCGAACGGCAGTGGCTCGAACGCCTCCGCCATTCGCTCGGACAATGCTTCCACATGCTCGAGGAACCCCGGCTCACCGACGATGTCGAGCACCGCCTGCGCGGCCACGCATCCGAGCTCGGCGCCTCCGAAGGTCGAGATGTGCACGAAGGGGTTGGCTTCCCCGTCGAGGACCTCGTGCATCTCGCGCGTCAACAGGGTGGCTGTGATCGGATAGATGCCGCCAGACAGACCCTTGCCGGTGATGATGGCGTCGGGAACCACAGCTTCGTGCTGGACGCCCCACCAGCGCCCCGTACGTCCGAGCCCGGTCTGCACCTCGTCGAGGAGCAAGCGTGCGCCCCGCTCGTCGCACAGCTTCCGAATCTCACCGAAGTACCCAGGCTCCGGGATCGGCATGCCCAAGGTAGCGGGTATCGCTTCGAGGATGACCGCGGCGGTCTGCTCGTCGATCGCCGCTTCCATCGCCGCGACGTCGTTGAAGGGCACCTGAACGAAGTCCGGAAGGTTCGGTCCGAACGGATCTCGAAACTGGGCATCACCGGCCGCCAAGGCGAGACCCGTGTGCCCGTGGTAGCCGCCTTCGACCGAAACGATTTTGGAACGACCCGTGGCGCCTCTCGCTGCCTTGATCGCGACGTCGACGGCCTCACCGCCGGACACCCCGAACACGACCCGAGGAAGCTTGTCATCGACCGTTGCGGACAGGCGCGCAGCGAGCTGCGCGCGCTGAGCGGATACGAAATGATGATTGCCGATGTCGAGCTTCCCAAGCGCCGCCGCAACGGCGCTGGTCACTCGGGGATTGCAGTGCCCGAGGCCGAAGACGCCGCCGTTGCCATGGCAGTTGATCAGACGAAGCCCCGTGTACGCGTCTTCGAACCAAATGCCTTCGCGCTTCCCCATCACGATTTGAAGGCCCATACGCTGGTAGTACGCCAGCTTGTTGGGCGCGAGGTGCTCGCGGAATACGGCCGCGAGCTGATCGAAAGTTTCGAAAGGCGGAGACAGCGGGTCGCGGGACATCGGCAGCAGTCTACCCGAGGTCGGCTCCCGATTCCTCGGCCGCGAAGCCAGCTCAGGCGCATCTCGTGCGTCGCCAGGTTCCAAGGGCGCAGTTTCTGCGCCGCATGTGCCGAAAAGTCGCCAAATCATCAATGAAAGCGCGAATCTAGGACGGCACCCGACTTGCAACGTGTACTGGACGATCGACCTACAGCCGCCGGGGAGGTTTCGTGAACTCATCACTCCACGCCCACAGCAACTCGTTTCCAAGCGCTCCACCGGGCGAATCCAGCACCGCGTGGATCGATGGCTTGTGCGCAGATTTCTCCGCACATTCGTTCTTGCGAAAGAATAGCGACGATTGCCCGATGCTGGGCAAGTTCGCCTACGGGCTCGACCGACTGGCTGCAACGATCATGTCGGTTCCGTTCAAGCGCAAGATCAATCCGCATCTGTCGGACACGACGCTGCAGGAGTACATCGACTATCACGCGTTTTACGCCCAGCCGAGCTTCTTGAGTGACCCGGGCTCTGCCTTCGTTTCGCCCCCGCCGGGGCACTCCGTCATTGAACGTGCAACGCGACGCCGCTCCTGGGACCCAAAGAGCGCGTCACTCGTGAGCATCGACTTCTACAGCCCATTCCAAACCCTCGACGCGCGCTTCCGCGAGGAGTACGCGGCGCTCGAGCGGAACGACAGAGTCGAATCGCGCGCCTGGTTTCACAAGGACGGCCCCCGGCCGATCGTGATCTTTTTGCATGGCTTCTCCGCGCCGGACTATCGAATCAACAAGATGTGGTTCTCCGCGCAAAAATTCTATGACGCCGGGCTCGACGTCGTGTTCATGAACCTCCCATTGCACGGCGGGCGCATGCCGGCGTCGGCCGCCTTTCACGGTGCCGCGATCATTCGGCCCTCGCTGTGGCGGCTGGGCGAGGCCTGCGCCCAGGGCGTGATGGATCTGCGCATCCTGATCGATCATTTGCTCAAGCGAGGCGCCCCGAAGGTCGGCATCATGGGATATAGCTGGGGTGGTTTTCACGCCTCGCTGCTCGCATCTCTCGAACCCCGCACGGACTTCATCGTAAGCGTGGCCCCAGTCGTGAGCCTTGCAGATCTGGTCATGAGCTGGCCGATGCGTTCGTTCTTCGAAGAAGCGCTCGACGAGCCTGCGATGATGATTCGTGAGCTCCGAAAGATTCTGGGTCCATTCACGCCGCTCTCCCACACTCTTCGGATTCCCAAAGAGCGGGTGCTGTTGGCGGCGAGCAGCAATGACGGGATCATCCCCGCAGTCCACACCGAAGCGCTATGGGAGCACTTCGGACGGCCTGAGGTATACTGGAGCTGTGGCGGGCACATCCTCTACTTCGACAAGGGACGCGTGACCGACCGGGCACTACGCTTTCTCCGAGACATCGAGGTCATCGCCTAGGAACATGCAGGTCCGCGGATACAGTCATCCCGACTTCCGTTCGTTGCGGGACACGGTGAGGTGGTGCACACCGTCGCACGGCCCTGGTGGAGCCGCGATCGCCGTGTACCACCGTGGGGAGCTGGTTGCCGACCTCGCCTGCGGCACACGCGACAGGAATGGCAACCCCTTCGAACCCGAAACTCTCGCGCTGAGCATGTCCACGGGTAAAGGGGTCATGGCCACGCTCCTCCACCAGATGGTCGATCGCGGCCTGGTGGACCTCGAGGCGCCCGTTGCGAAGTACTGGCCCGAGTTCGGCAAGAACGGCAAGGGCGGCATCACGCTGCGACAAGCAGCCTCCCATCGCGCCGGTCTCTACTCGATCGCTCGCATCATCGATTCGTCCGAAGAGATGTTCGATTGGGACCACATGATTCGTGTCGTCGAGGACATGTGGCCTGTGCACAAGCCCGACACCGACTTCGGATATCACGCATGGACCGGCGGCTGGATCATCGGTGAGGTCCTCCAGCGGGTTACCGGGCAGCGCTTTCCCGATCTGATCAAGCAGAACCTCGCCGACCCGCTACAGCTCGACGGGCTCTACATGGGCCTGCCGGAGGCTGAGCTCCCGCGCGTCGCCGAGTTCCTGGTTCCGCAGCTCCCACGCAAGATCCTTCGCGGAAGGCCTCGCAGTCTCCGCGCCCAGGTTCGCCGAACCGCATCCACCACCGTGAGATGGCACTCGGCACTCGGGCAAGCGGTCGACGCAATGATTCCGCCAGGCCTAGGAGACGTGCTCGGCGACCCACGGTGGCTCACATCGGTCATCCCATCCGGCAACGGCGTCTTCAATGCACGCTCATTGGCGCGGCTCTATGGTGCATTGAGCCTCGGGGGAACGCTCGATGGTGTGCGTCTGTTGTCATCGTCTGCGCTCGCCGATGCAACGGAGGACCAGAATCCGCACATCGGCCGGGTGATCCCATTCCCTCTGCGATTCAAAGTCGGCTACATGCGGCCAGTTTCCCTCGGGTTGCGCCTCTCGATCTGGAAGCGTCACGTGGATCTAGGGCTCCCGAATCCGCACGCTTTCGGCCATTTCGGATTCGGCGGCTCCGGCGCATGGGCCGACCCGGAGAGAGAGCTCGGCGTCGCGATCGTGACCAATTGCTTCGGAGGCCGCATCCCAGGCGACCTACGACCGGTCGCAGTAGCCACCGCCTCATCTCGCTGCGCGGACCAACGCCCGCACTGACTTCGCGATTGCGACGCATGATGGGGTGCAGTAACTAGCGCCTGGATGCCGATGCTCGCCCTTCTCTTCTTCGTGACCGCGGTTCTCTACGCATCCGTCGGGTTTGGAGGAGGCTCGACCTACAACGCGCTCCTGGTTCTCGCCGACACCGACTACCGCCTCCTCCCGTCGATCGCACTCGCCTGCAATCTCATCGTCGTCACCGGTGGCGTCTGGCAATACCGGCGCTCGGGCGACTTGAACCTGAAGTTCGCCCTCCCCTTCATTGCGCTTTCGGTTCCCATGGCCTGGTTCGGCGGAACCGTTCCGATTGAACGAGAGACCTTCGTCATGTTTCTCGGGCTCTCGCTGCTCGCCGCCGGCATCGCGATGTGGTTTCAGGCGCCCGAATCAAAGGCCTCTCCACCAGGCTCGCCCTTGGTCAATTGGTATGTGGGATTGCCGGTGGGCGCGGCAACCGGCTTCCTCGCCGGCATGGTCGGAATAGGCGGAGGCATCTTCTTGGCTCCATGCCTGCATCTGCTCCGGCTCGCCGATCCAAAGCGCATTGCCGCGACAGCCAGCTTCTTCATCATGGTCAACTCGATTGCCGGGCTCGTGGGCCAAACGATGAAACAAGGCACCACCGCTCACCTCGCTCAACTCACCGACTACGTCTGGCTGGGTGTGGCCGTTCTGATCGGCGGGCAGCTTGGAAGCAGGCTCAGCACGCGAATGCTCTCCAAGCGCATCGTCAAGCGGCTCACCGCGGTGCTCGTGCTCTACGTGGCCGGGCGCCTGCTCTACCTGAGCTTCGCCTGAAGGATCGCGATGACCGAACCGATGCTGACGACGGCAATCACGTAGGCGCCACCGTGATCGAAAATGTGGCCGTGCACCTGGTAGAGCCCGAGGCTCGCGCCAAGGCCGATGGCGTAGCCGAACCACGGCTGCTCGCGCCAGGCGATCTTCTGCCGTTTCGTGATGACTGCCACCAGAGGCCAGAACGAGGTCGCCGCCACATAGGCGCGATACGGCTCCCCCATCTCTTCGATGAGCCTGCGGTCCTGGTGCATGCCTCCGGCGAACGCGAGGACGATCACTCCGAGGAAAAACACGAAGGTCACGGCAGACGGAGCGAGCAGCACGTGGGCCGCGGCCCAAAGCGCAATGCCTGAAAAGAAAGGATGCCGCGTGATCTGCTGGACCCCGCGAACCGGCCGGACCCGATGCCGGAACGTTGCCATCGGCAGCCCCGGGTATACCAGGACGGCCGCAATGAATAATGAGAATCCGAGTACCGAAAGCGCGATGAGCGCCCCTTGCACGGGGGGAACGCTCACCAGGAACGATGCATGCGGGTCGGTGAAGCGGTGCAGCGCAACATAGTGAACCAACACGGCGAAGGTGACGATGGCGATCACGGAGTAGACGGCAATGAACCCAGCCTCGCCGAGGCGGCTGACGAGCCACGGCCGGACGGGCCGCATCGTAAGTCCCACGTGGGTGCCGCCAAACAGGAGCCACAAGAGGGCCGTAACCAATCCTTCTTCCATCGGCTCAGGCTAGCCTACGACGTTTGCGGCCCGTTCTCCAAGCAAGCTCAGACGACCGCGCGGCGAAGCACCTGTGCGTAATTGTCCGTGACACAGGCACCATCGAGCACGCCGCGATCTCGCAGCATTTCATGGAACTTCGGCAAATTGTAGTGGGGCACGGTCATCAGCAGATGATGCTCGAGGTGATACTGGACGCGGTTCGGCGCGATGAACAGCCGCTCGAGCCAGCCGGCCCGGACCGTCCGCGTCTGGCCGAGGGGGTCTGCCCGATCGGGAACCACGGCATGCTCCGCAATCGAACGGATTCGCGCGACGAGCTTGTTGGTCGTCAGCCACGCGCCCAGCCAGAGCAGGTAGAGCATCGGCTGCCCCAGCGACCAGAGGACAGCCACCAGAACGACGTTCGTGACCACCGTGCCGACGACCATGCGAAGCGCTGGCTCGCGCTCCAATCGAAGCGGAAGGGTACCGGCATCGACTTGCTCGCCGCGAACGACTTTAACAACGAGATACGTTGTCCCAATCAGCTGTTTCAGACCGGTAATGCCGAGCAAGTCGCGCATGACCTTCCGCGCCATGCTGGCTTTCGAAACGGGAAATCCGTTGGCCAGGCCCAGATCCGGATCTTCTTCCGTCCAAGTCTTGGTGTGATGCTCGAGGTGATGCGCTCGATACATGTCGGCGCTCAGGTAGATCGGGTAGCCGGCCAGCCAGTTCCCGACGAAGTCGTTGAGCCTGCGGTTCTTGAACAAGGTGTAATGCGCGCTCTCGTGCATGACTACCGCAAGCCCGAGCTGCCGAGTCCCAATGATGCACAGCGCCAGCACGACGGTCAGCGCGTTCGGCGCGTACGCGACCAAGGCCATCGATGCGGCAATCAATCCATAGTTGACGATGATCGTGAGCCATGCGCGATGCTCCCGAATAGCGCGCAGCTCCCGAATTTCGTCGGTTGTGAAGGACTCCAACCAAGCCTTTCCAACCGCACTCATGATCTAGCCGCGGTGGATGTACTGCTCTAGCTGCTCGATGGTCATGTCCTGCTCGGCGACGATGCTCCGCACCAGGTCGCCAATCGAGAGGATGCCGAGCAACTTGCCGCCCTCCATCACGAGCAGATGCCGTGTTCGCTTCCCTGTCATGATCGCCATGCAGTCCCGCGTCGTCTCCCCGCGCCCCACCGACATGACCTCATCTGCCATCGCTTCCCGCACAGGGGTCGTTGGAGAAGCCTTGCCCTTGAGGAACACATTGCGCGCGTAGTCACGCTCGGTGATGACACCGATGACCCGGCCGTCCTCGATAACCACCAAGGCGCCAATGTCGAGGTCGGACATCCTCTTGATGGCTTCGTAAACCGTGGCATCGGGGGCAACGGTTTCCACGCCGTGACCCTTCTGGTTCAGTAGTTGATCAACAGTGCCCATCTGAGGAGAGACTACCACCTTCCCTCAATGCGTAGAAGCCCGGACCCCCTGCAGCATTGATTGTTCCCGGGCGGCTCGGTAGAAGACGCCATGAGCCAAACCTCCAAGCTAGCCCTGATCACGGGTGCATCGAGCGGGATCGGGGCCGCGACCGCCCGTCTGTTGGCGGCGGAAGGCTACAAAGTCGTACTGATCGGAAGGCGCCGTGAGGCGCTCGACGCAGTCGCAGCCGACATCGGAATTGCGGCCGTGGTGGAACCTTGCGACGCGAGCGACGGGGATGCGATGCTGGCGATGGCGGAGCGGGTGCGGAGCGAGCACGGCGTCCCCGACGTGATCGTCAACAGCGCCGGCGCCGGCAAGTGGAAGCGTATCGAGCACACGCCGCCTGACGAAAGCGTGTCGATGATGGGCGCGCCCTACTTCGCCGCCTTCAACGCAACGCATGCCTTCATGAAGGACATGCTCGACCGGAACAGTGGGGTGTTGATTCACATCAGCTCACCCGTGTCGCTTTTCACCTTCCCCTCCTCGGTCGGCTACGCCGCCTCGCGCTGGGCCATGCGCGGGATGCACCAAGCTCTGTGTGACGACCTCTACTGGACTGGGGTCCGCAGCTGTCATCTCGTGTTCGGCAAGGTCTCGAGCGCGTACTTCGATGATGACCCCGCCTCCGAAGCGCGGATCCCGAAGTTGGCCAAGACGGTGCGCACCCTCACC
>JBGUEF010000105.1:0-9669 GCA_041821485.1 Deltaproteobacteria bacterium | reverse complement strand
ACTCCCTCTACGGAGGCCTCGCCCTGGAACGAAAAGGCCACCTACTCCACGCATTTTCCATCAAAATAGGGACACTCTCCACCAGCACAACCCGCTGGAATCACACCAGTTCTGACCCAAAGATCGCAGCACCAAACGAGTAAGAGGCGCAAGCAAGTCGCTGCGATCTTTGCTCTAGGACCCCTGTGGTTTCATGGGGTTAGGAGGGGGAGAGTCTCCGCCTAAAACGGGATGCGCACGCCTGTTTGGGCTACGACTTGGTTGCCGAAGGCGTTGGTGTTCCAGCGATAGTTGAAGCTGATGTCGAACTGGGCGCCAGCGATCGAGCGGTGGGCTTTGCCTTCGAGGAAGGCGCCGAGGACGAGGAACTGGATGCCAAGCTCGTTGACGTGGAAGGCGCTCAGTTTGGGGTCGGCGGTGACGTACTGATCGGTGAAGGTGTAGTCGTTGGGGTCGCTCTTGTAGAAGAACGCCGACGTCTGTGTGTAGTAGCGATAGCGCAAGCGAGTTTGAAAGAACGGCGACATCTCTTGGTAGATGCGGAACTCCGGATTGATCGCGCTGAGCTTCCAATTGTCCACGTACGATCGGTACAGGACCTGCAGCGAAGTTCGCGACTTCGGGATGTACCAGGCGAGCCGCGACATCAGCAGGTGACGGTACCGTTGGTCGGGATGCTCTTCGGGCCGTTGCCCGCCCAACACGGAGCGATACGGATTGGCGAGGAAGCCCCACTGGTACGTGAAGTCGTATCCAACCTCCAAAATCAGAGTCCGCGACAGGACCTGCTCCCAGCCGGCGGCGAGTGAAATCGCGTCCAGAGTCTCCCGGAATCGGTCGGCGCTCGTACCGCCCATGTTACCCGGCCGTTGCTGCGATCCACCCCGGAAATTCTGGCCGATTTCGTCGTGCCGGTAAGTAATTCGCCCGCGAAACATCGTCGCCCGGTCGGCGAGCCAGATGGTCGGCTGGAAGAGGCTGGCGAACGAGAAATAGTCCGGTTCGCGGCTGAAACGAAAACCACCGAACAGGTCGACGGGGTTCTCGCGCTCTACGAACTCGTGTCCACCTTTCAAGGCGACGTCATGACGTATTTCGTTGAATCGCGTGTCCTCGAGCGCGCCTGCCGCAATGCTTGCGCTCGTGATCGAATCGACCAAGTAGTCGACACGCATGCGACTCCCTTGCGGCGCCTCCAGCTGCGCGATGATCTCGGGGGCGAGGACCCGAGTGCTGCGGTCCCAGTAGTAGTTGCCCCGCAGCTGTGCGTCGCCCGTCCAAGTACCCGTCACCGCGTCGGCGTTGGTGCTCCTTGGATGCACGCCAAGCAAGATGATGCCGGCAGCGAGAAGCAACCTGAGCACCCGCCATCCTGACTTCTGACCTGGCGCGGTTAGTTGCAACCGCATCCCCCGCCGGCGGTACCAACACCTCCGGTGGCGCCTTCGCGGGCGTCGAGGACGTGGGAGTAGAACTTCGCTTCGGTCGCCTCCCGTTGGAGGTCCATGCTCGGACGCGAGAGGTACTCACGCTCGTACGGTTTGACGGTTGCGCAGCCGGCAGCCGCGCAGAGCGTAAGAACGACTGCGAGCTTCAGCGGGCGGAAGAGCTGTTTTCGCCTGTTAAATAACGGGCCAAAGCGACGAAGGGGGTCAGAAGCGCGCGGGTGGTTGTTCGCATCCATGGGTGCTCAGCAATGATATCGGCGGCGTACGGGCCGACCGAATAATACGTGTCGACGAACGCACGGCCCGCGGGGTTGGTCATCAGGTAACGATCGCGAAAGCGCCGGAGCGCCCAAATCTCATCGGCTATCGGTGAGCCATACGCGGCGGTGGCGACGAAGCAAGGGGGAACCGTGGTGAAGTCAATCGGCGTCGTCTTCAGGCCCGCGGCGATCGGATTGCTTTGCCCCTGGCATAGATCGATCGCGGCGATCTCGAGCTCGTACTCGGTCTCATGCGCATCGAACGCGGTGTTGACGACGATGATGTCGCCGGGGTCGAGGCAATCGCCGTCGCCGTCGATGTCCGATCCATTCTCGCACTCCCCATCCTCGTTCGCGAGGTACGGGGCGCAGAGCACCTCCGACGCGACCCCTCCGCTACAATCCGAATCGACTGGGATATGCAGCCCGTCTCCCTGGATCGGTTTGCCTGCGCTGGTGATTTCGAGCGCGTGTGCATCCTCGGTCACCACGCTGTTGACGAGGATCTTCGTAGTGAGGACCTTGTACTGACGGAGTGGACGCGCGCTTTGGGGAACGGTGAACCGAAGCCGGCCAACGACGTGTGACCACTTCGAATCCGGGTGGTTTTCAGCCACGAAATCGGAAATCTCGGCGGGCTGGCCCTCGACGTCGCACAGGCCTAGGCAGGTTCCGTCATCCGCGCAGATGAAGCCCACGCCACAGGCCGCGTCGTCCACGCAGTCTTGCCCGCACATCTCGGGTGGATTGGGTTCGTCACAGATGTTGGTGGCCAGGACGAAGACTTTGAAACGCGTCCCCGATTCACCGCGACGCAAGCGGTCCGCTCCACTTCCTGGAGCGTTCACCGGGTCGTCGCTGATCGTTGAGTCGATCGTGAACAGTTCACCGGACTCGCCATGCAGGCTTGCATAGCCAGCAGGTTCTCCCGTTTTGTACTCGGCGATC
Source organism: Deltaproteobacteria bacterium (assembly GCA_041821485.1). GTDB lineage: Bacteria > Myxococcota_A > Polyangia > Polyangiales > Houyiibacteriaceae > SG8-38. Next base: position 7,013 of record JBGUEF010000105.1, on the reverse strand, counting down.
ACGGGCCCCAAGGAGAAGGGCACCGCGTAGACGATGGAGGGTTGCCCGCGATAGGGGTAGCCGTAGGTCTCAGCCCATACATCCCACATGTCCGAAAGGGGCGTCGGGTAGCTCTGATCATTGTAGACCTCGTTGTAGTCGCCCTCGACGTTGACCTCGATCCAGGCAGTGTAATCGCCGTCTTCCCAGTCTTTCGGGGCGATGTATTGAATCGTACGCGGCACATCTTCTGCAGGCGTCGCCATGGTGACCGCGTCGATGTTCGGCATGACGCCACGCGCCTCTTCAACGAATCGTCCAACGTCGGGATGGTCAAACTGGCCCAGTCCTTCCACGTCGCGGCGTGGCGGATAGATCGACCCAGCACCGAGCGGCCGCATCACTTCGGAACCAGACGGTCCCACGAACGGCTCCGCATAACCGTTTTGGACATCCTCCTCGGTTGCGAAACGGCCTTTGTCGCTGTTGAAGACGCTTGCGCAGGTAACGGCGTCGAGCGCCTCGCGGGTTGTGGTGTCTTGATCAAACGAGAGGCAGAAGTACGAATCCGGGGAGGCGTCGACGGTGGTGCGCGAAGCGAAACCTTCCGAGAAACGGTCCTGAAAGATCACCATCGGAAAGGGCCCGGTGCCAGGTGCGCTCGCTCGCCGATGCCCCCAAATGGGCAAGATCCCCTCACGGCGTCCGTAGGGCCAGCGAAAACCACTGTTCATCTGGAGGGCTCCAGGCCGGTTGCCGACGCCACGAAGCGCGACCGACGAGGTCAGAGCCACGGTCTCGACGAACACGCCGTCGGCGTCTTCGATCCAGATCGCGATCTGGGCGCGCTTGGCCGGCGTGAAGTGAAATTCGAGTAGCCGTTCGCCTTCCTGGGCGGTACCGCTCCCCGGTGTCGCAAGGCAAATCGCGACCATCCACAGTCCAAGCAAAGCAAAGCGCATAGCGAAAACAGCCTAGCTGCCGGGCTTTTCCGACTCAAGGAAGCGACCCGGGAGGCCCGTAAAGCCCATAATAACAAAGGCTTACAGAGACCTCAGCGGCGCGGTCGCTGGGGGCCACGGTCGCGCTTGGATTGGCTCCTACCAGGCGAGAGCTTGGCTCGGAGTTGTTCGACCTGATCTCGAAGCGCCGCCGCCTTTTCAAACTCTAGTTCCTCCGCGGCGAGCAGCATCTCGCTTCGGAGCTCCTCGATACGTGCTGGGATGTCTGCAGGGTCTTCGGTCGCTTCGCCTTTTCTCAATATGGGGATCACGACGTAGTCGCCAGCGCCGTTGGATGGGTCCATCTCGAGGACGGCCTTCCTGATCGTTTGGGGAGTGATGCCGTGCTCCTGGTTGTACTCGAACTGGCGCGCGCGTCGGCGTTCGGTTTCGTCCATCGCGTAGCGCATCGAGTTGGTGATTCGGTCGGCGTACAGAAGTACTTCGCCGCCCGCGTTGCGCGCCGCACGCCCAATGGTTTGAATCAAAGATCGGGCCGAGCGCAGAAAGCCTTCTTTGTCTGCGTCGAGGATGCCGACCAGCGACACCTCGGGCAGATCGAGCCCCTCTCTCAAGAGGTTGATGCCAACCAGCACGTCGAACTCGCCCCGCCTCAAATCCCTAAGAATTTCAACACGTTCGAGCGTGTTCACATCGCTGTGAAGGTAGCGTACGCGTACCCCGAGCTCGCTGTAATACTCGGTGAGGTCCTCGGACATCCGCTTCGTGAGCGTGGTGACCAAGACGCGCTCGTTGCGTGCAACGCGCCCACGGATTTCACCAAGCAGGTCATCGACTTGGTGTTTCGTCGGACGAACGTGTAGCTGTGGGTCGAGGAGCCCTGTCGGACGGATCACTTGCTCCACGACGACACCATTGGCCTGCTCGATCTCCCAGTCACCCGGCGTCGCACTCACGTGAACGACTTGCCCGACCCGCTTCTCCCATTCCGCGAAACGCAGCGGGCGATTGTCGAGTGCGCTCGGCATGCGAAACCCGTGCTCGACCAACGTCTCTTTGCGAGAGCGGTCGCCTTTGAACATCGCGCCGAGCTGCGGCACCGTGATGTGGGACTCGTCGAGAATCACCAAGAAGTCGTCGGGGAAGTAGTCGAGCAAAGTCGGCGGCGGGTCGCCCTCGTTTCGCCCGGACAGATGCCGACTGTAGTTCTCGATCCCGTGACAGAATCCCATCTGCTCGAGCATCTCGAGGTCGTACATCGTCCGCTGCTCGAGGCGCTGTTTTTCCAGCAATTTCCCTTCGGATTCGAGCTTGGGGAGCCATTCGAGAAGCTCCTCCCGGATCGACTCGATCGCGCGTTTTCGATGCTCGTCCGGCGTGACGTAGTGACTGCCCGGGTAGATGCCGTACTGATCGAGCTCCTCGAGCACTTTGCCGCGCATCGGATCGATTTCAACGATGCGCTCGATCTCGTCGCCCCAGTATTCGATCCGCACTGCAAGGTTCTCGGAATGAGCCGGGAAGATCTCCACGACGTCGCCGCGGACGCGAAACGTGCCACGATGAAAGTCGATGTCGTTGCGCTGGTATTGAATGTCTACGAGACGCCGCAACAAACGATCGCGTCGGAACTCTTGCCCAACCTCGAGATTGATCAACATCTCCTGGTACCACTCGGACGAACCGATCCCGTAGATGCACGACACACTTGCGACGATGATGACGTCGCGCCGCGCCAACAGCGATCGTGTCGCGCTGTGGCGCATCCGATCGACCTTGTCGTTTACGATCGCGTCCTTCTCGATGTAGGTGTCGCTCGACGGGATGTACGCTTCGGGCTGGTAGTAGTCGTAGTAGCTGACGAAGTACTCGACGGCGTTGTTCGGAAACAGATCGCGCATCTCGCTGTAGAGCTGTGCGGCAAGGGTCTTGTTGGGGGCCATGATCAGCGTTGGCCGCTGGGTCGCCGCGATGACGTTGGCGACGGTGAAGGTCTTTCCACTGCCCGTAATTCCAAGCAGAACCTGGTGCTGGTCGCCACGCGCAAGGCCCTGTAAAAGCTCGGAAATCGCCGCCGGCTGGTCCCCTTTGGGCAGCAAATCGGTGACCAGCTCCAGCTCCCGGGCCATCGCCGCAGGCTATCACCCCTTGAAAAAGGGGACAGTCCCCTTAATGAAGAACGGATGAGCCTCGCCCGCTTTCTCGATGTGACGACCTCGACCGCCGCGAGCGCGGCGCGCCCGAATTTTGGCAACTTCCACTGCGAGCGCCGCAAGGTGCCTGAGCAACCACTCGAGCTCTACGAGTTCGAGGTCTGTCCGTACTGCCGCATTGCACGGGAAGCGCTGTCGGCGCTCAGCTTGGATCCGATCATCTACCCCTGCCCCAGGGGCGGGACGCGGTTCCGGGAGAAGGTGAAACGCGACGGCGGGCGCTATCAGTTTCCGTACCTCGTCGATCCGAACAACGGGGTTTCGATGTACGAGTCGGCGGACATCGTCACATACCTCTTCAGCGAGTACGGCGACGGTCACGCGCCATGGTTCCTGCGCCAGCGCGCGTTCGCGGTGTCGACCTCGATGCTGGCTTCGGGGTTCCGTCCGACCCGAGGCCGGTACGCGGTCCGGTCTCGCCAGCCTGAGAAGCTGCTCGAGCTCTATTCCTATGAAGGCTCGCCTTTCTGCCGGATCGCGAGAGAAGCACTGTGCGAGCTCGAGCTGCCGCACCAGCTTCACAACGTCCCCCGGCGCAGCCCGGATCGGGAAGCCTTCGTCTCGATCTCGGGCAAGATGAAAGTGCCTTATTTGCTGGATCCAAACACCGGTGTGCAGATATTTGAATCCGACGATATTCGTCGGTACCTGTACCAGACCTACGCTATCGCATCCGGCACGGCTTAGGCGATAGTGTGGGGACCGTCCCCTTTTTCTAGGCGCGGTTCTTGGCGAAGGTTTGAGCGAAGTCTACGAACTTCTGGACGTCGGCGGGGTCCATGGCGTTGTAGATCGAGGTGCGGATGCCGCCCACGGAGCGGTGGCCTTTGATGCCAACCATTCCGGCTTCGGCCGCGTCGGCGATGAGCTTCTTTTCGAGGTCCTCGGTCGGGAGGCGGAAGACGGGGTTCATCATCGAGCGTGACTCGACCTCGACCGGGCAGCGGAAGAAGCCCTGGCTCTCGTCGATCATGTTGTAGATGTAGCTGGCCTTTTCGCGGTTACGCTTCTCCATTGCAGCAGCGCCGCCCTGGTCGCGAACCCAGCGGAGCACGTTGCGAACCATGTAGACCGGAAACGTCGGGATCGTGTTCTGCAGCGAGTCCCCGTCGAGGATCGTCTTGTACCGGAAGATCTTTGCGATCGTGCTCGGGCTGCGCTCTGCCAAGTCCTTGCGGAGAATCAATACCGTGATGCCCGAGGGGCCTAGGTTCTTCTGCGCGCCCGCGTAGATCAGGCCGAACTTGGACACGTCGATGGGACGCCAGAGGATGTCGCTCGACATGTCCGAGACGAGTGGAACGTCCCCGCTGTCCGGGTACTCGTGGAACTGGGTTCCCATGATCGTGTTGTTGGTCGTGAAGTGTGCGTACGCCGCCTTGGGGTCGAGATCGAGCTCGGCCTGTTTGGGAACACGCGTGTACTTGCCGTCGACTTTGCCCGTCCCGGCCTCGCGTGCCTCACCGGTGATCTTGGCTTCGGCCATGGCCTTGTCGCTCCAAGCGCCGGTGTTGATGTAGTCCGCGGACTGACCCTCGCCGCGAAGGTTCATCGGCACGAGCGCGAACTGGCCTGACGCGCCGCCCTGCATGAAGAGGACTTCATGGGTATCCGGAATGTCGAGAAGCTCGCGGAAGAGAGCCTTGGCCTCTTCGTGAACCTTCGCATACGCAGCGCCGCGATGGCTGTGCTCGATGAGCGACATCCCCGTTCCCTCGTGGTCGAGGAACTCGTTGTGGGCATACTCGAGAACCGGCAACGGAAGCGTTGCGGGCCCCGCACTGAAGTTGATTACGCGAGCCATAGGCGCGGGAGCCTAGCCGCGGTTTTGGGCCGTGCAACTCGCTCCACCAGCGCACTTCAACCCTTGGAAAAATGGTGGAGCTGAGGGGGATCGAACCCCTGACCTCCGCATTGCGAACGCGGCGCTCTCCCAACTGAGCTACAACCCCAAGGCCGGGCGTTCGTATAGCCGCGCGGATTCCTCGTGCAACTCGAAGAAGGAGCCTTTGGGCCCCAGCGCCTGAGAATTCGTGCGGTTACCGGGCTTGCGGAAGGGGTCTCCGTACCTCTACCTTGAAGCCATGAGGGAGACTTGGGGGATCGCTCTTCGCTTGCTGCGCTTCGCCGCGCTCTTGCTCGGCCTCGTTTGCACCATGCCAGCATCGGCCCAGCAGACGCCCGACGACGCAGCGGCCCGTGAGTACTTCGAACGCGGGCGATCGGCGTTCGAGCAAGCGGACTACGAAAGCGCCTTGGTGTACTTCCGACACGCGTATCGACTCAGCCATCGCCGCGAGCTTCAGTACAACATCGGCGTCGCAGCAGATCGACTGCAACGCGAAGAAGAAGCGCTGGAAGCTTTTGAGCTCTATCTCGAAGAGAACGAAAACGCAGCGCGCGAACCGGAGGTGCAAGAACGCATCATCGCGCTACGGCAATCGATCGAAGAACGCGAAGCAACCGCACGCGCACTCGAAGAGGCCACGATCCGTTATCAAACTCCCGCGCGAAATGAAGCGACGAGCGACGGCGCGCGTATTCCGACGTCCGCGATCATCGGTTCGAGTGCGTTGGGAGCAGTGGGTGTTGCAGGTGTTGCAGCCATGAGCGTCGGTCTTGCGAAGGACGGATCGTGCTCGCAGGAAGTCGCGGGAAGATGCGTGACCGAGAGCTCAGCAACCGCATGGACCTGGGTGTACGGCGGCATCGGAATTGCCGCGTTGGCAGGGAGCGCAACCTGGTTGGCGCTGAGCGCGAAACGCAGCAAAGAGAAGCGGAACACGCAGGTTTCGGTGTCGCCGACTGGCGTGATGGTATCAGGAACGTTCTGAGTAACGTATCAAGAACGACACCCATCCTGCAGAGGAAAAGCCCTATATTTTCAGGGTGTTGAGTAGCTGTGCGGCGGCGTCGACCATGTCGCCAGGGCCTTGCACACGTGGAACTCTCACGATCGGAATGCGGGGGAAATAATCGGCGAGCACGTCGGCATTGGAGGCCCGGCTCAGGTCGTCTTTGCGGTTTCGCTCGACGTGGTTGAGCACGATCGCACGCACTGAGATCTTTCTTTTGCGAAGCGCCTCCACCGCCGTGATGGTGTACGACAAGACGCCAAGCGCGTTCCGTGCAACGACGACCGTTTGCAGATCGAGGAGCGTAGCGAGGTCGGCGATCGTGTGTTCGCGATCGATGGGAACCAGCACACCGCCGACACCTTCGACGATCGTATAGTCCGCATCGTGCGCAAGCTCGCGCACGCGTTTAGCAAGTGCGCGAAGCGAGCCGACACTTGGACCGCCGCGCTTTTCGATCGCGTACGGGGCGAGCGGTTCCTTGGCCCGATACAACCCCGGCGCGGTAGCCAGGGACTCGTTGCCACAGGCGCGCGCGAGCTCGATCGCGTCGATCGGATCTGGGTCGACACCGGTTTCGATCGGCTTGATCGCTGCAACGCGTTTGCCACGTTGCACGCATGCCGTCGTGAGTGCACTGGCGAGCCATGTCTTGCCAACTCCGGTGCCCGTGGCTGTGATGAAGGCGCCCTTCATTTGCTGGCCTCCTATTCTTCGCGCTACGCGTTCTCCCGCTACGCGGTGTGCCGCTACGCGGTGTGCCGCTACGCGTTATGAACGAGAGACGCGAATGCGTCGATCGCTCGTTCGATGTGTTCTGGTCGATGTGTCGCCATGGGGGTGAGCCTGAGCCTTGCGGTACCCTCAGGAACCGTTGGTGGCCTGATTCCCTGCACGAAGACCCCTTTGTCGAGGAGTTCCGCCGAGAGCTGCATTGTACGGTTGTTTTCACCGATTAATACAGGAAGAATCTGACTGTTCTCGCTGGGTATGTCGAAGCCGAG
>JBGUEF010000104.1:0-9688 GCA_041821485.1 Deltaproteobacteria bacterium | reverse complement strand
GCGAGTGAATCGCTGTTCCCTGCTTCCATCTTTGGTCCCCGCCTCCTCAAAGATTCTGGCAAATCCGGAGGCCCATTGCCCATGAGTTTTCGTCCGCCCATGCCCTCAAAGACGCGCAAGCACCCACAAAGGATCTGCCTTGTGAGATTGGCCACAAACCCGCTATCCTTCTCCCCCCCAGCGTCCAAAAAGGGGACAGTCCCCTTTTCCGAAGGGTTAAGCCTTTGCAAAAACCGACTGTCCCCTTTGTCAAAATGAGGTGAATCGACATGACAGAAGAGAATTACGGCCTTGGTACGCGCGCACTTCACGCCGGCCAGGAACCCGATCCAACCACCAACGCGCGCGCCGTGCCTATCTACGCGACGACGTCGTACGTCTTCAATGATACCGACCACGCGGCGGCGCTCTTCGGGCTGGCCGAGTTCGGAAACATCTACTCCCGCATCATGAATCCGACCGTCGACGTGCTCGAGAAGCGGCTCGCCGCCCTCGACGGAGGCGTGACGGGCCTCTGCTTTGCGTCAGGGCAGTCGGCGATCAACGCGGCGATTCTCACCCTCTGCCACTCGGGACAGAATTTCGTGTCCGCGACGAGCTTGTACGGAGGGACCTGGACCCTCTTCAACAACACGTTCAAGAACCTCGGCGTCGAGGTGCGATTCTTCGACCCGGCGCATCCGGAGCAGATTCACGACCTCGTCGATGAGAACACGCGCCTCGTGTACATCGAGTCGATCGGCAATCCGAAGAACGACGTCCCGGACTTCAAGGCGATTTCCGAGGCGGCGCACAGCGCTCCGCACGGGGCCCTTCCGGTGATTTGCGACAACACCGTGATGACGCCGTGCCTGTTCCGGCCTTTCGAGCACGGCATCGACATCGATGTGTATTCGACGACGAAGTTCATCGGCGGGCACGGCGCGCACATCGGCGGCGCTATCGTCGACTCGGGCAACTTCCAGTGGACCGAGAACCGAGACAAATGGCCGGAGCTCTGCGGCCCATCGCCGAACTACCACGGCGCGGTGCTTGCCGATGCCCTCGAACCGATGGGGAACATCTCGTACCTGGTGCAGACCCGCACGCACTGGCTTCGGGACACCGGCGCGGCCATGAGCCCGTTTGCCGCGTTCCTGTTCCTGCAGGGGGTCGAGACCTTGCACCTGCGCATGCCGCGCCACTGCGAGAACGCCCAGGCGGTCGCTGAGCACCTCGAACAGCACGAGGCGGTCGAATGGGTGAACTATCCGGGCCTCCCGTCGCACCCAGACAACGAGCGCGCCAACCACTACCTCCCAGACGGGAAGGGCGCCATCCTCGGCTTTGGCATCAAGGGCGGCATGGAAGCGGGCAAGAAGTTCATCAACTCGGTGAAGCTCTGCTCGCATCTCGCGAACATCGGCGACGCCAAGACGCTCGTCATTCACCCCGCGTCGACGACGCACCAGCAGCTGAGCCCCGCGGAGCAGCAGCAGGCCGGTGTCGTGCCGGAGTACGTGCGCATTTCGGTGGGCATCGAAGATGTGAAAGACATCATCGCGGACATCGACCAAGCGCTTGCGGCCGCGGTGGGGTAGGCTAACCGACTCTCGTGGTCGTGGACTTCGAAAGCACCGATTCGATGCGGAGCGGGAAACCGCTCCGCTATGTGCAGAGCGCTGTCTTCCCGACGCCCGTGAAGCTCCGCCACGGGGGCACGCTTCCGGGCGTCGAGGTCGCGTACGAGACCTATGGGACGCTCAATGAGGACCGCAGCAACGCGGTGCTCATCTGTCATGCCATCTCGGGGGACTCGCATCTTGCTAGGCACGATGACGAGGACGAACCCGGCTGGTGGGATGGGCTCGTCGGGCCGGGCAAGGCAGTCGACACCGATCGTCTGTTTGTGATCTGCTCGAACGTGCTCGGCGGCTGCCGCGGCACGACCGGTCCCGCCAACCTCAATCCTGTGACTGGGGTCCCGTACGCCAACGATTTCCCGCTGGTGACCGTCGAGGACATGGTCGATGTGCAGAAGCGGCTCGTCGACTTGCTCGGTATCCAACACCTCCGCGCGGTGGTCGGCGGTTCTCTCGGCGCTCACCAGACGCTGTGCTGGGCCACTCGATACCCCGACTACGTACAAACGGCAGTCGTCATTGCCGGCTCGGCGCGGATCACTGCGCAGGCGATCGCGTTCGACGTCGTGGGCCGCAATGCAATCCAAACCGACCCGCACTTCCACGGCGGGCAGTACTACGGCACGCAGGAGTTTCCAGATACAGGCCTCGCACTCGCGCGGATGCTCGGGCACATCACTTATCTGTCTTCGGACGCGATGACCCGGAAGTTCGACCTCGATCGCCACGCGCCACGCGACATGGTCACCGATTTCGAGAAGCGGTTCTCGGTAGGTTCCTACCTCGCATACCAGGGCGAGCAGTTCGTCGGGCGCTTCGACGCGAATTCGTACGTGACGGTCACCCTCGCGATGGACAACTTCGACATGGGCGATACGCGCGAGAAGCGGCTCGATGCTTTCCGTGCGGCCAAGTGTGATTGGCTGGTGATCTCGTTTTCGAGCGACTGGCTCTTTCCGCCTAGCCAATCGCGCGAGCTCGTCGCGCTCATGACGACACTCGGCCAGCCCGTTTCGTATTGCGAGATCAAAACCGACGGAGGCCATGACAGCTTCCTTTTGCCTGACGACATCGAGGCTTTCGGCCCGTTGGTGGCGGCAAAGCTTGGCGCCCCCGAGCCGCACCCACCGCGCAAGAGCGCCGAGGACGACCGCATCTTCCAGCTGATTCCGCCCGGTAGCTCGGTGCTCGACCTCGGTTGCGGGGAGGGCGACTTGCTGGCGCGGCTGAAGGAGCGCGGCTCGCCTCTCCTGTGCGGTGTCGAGGTCAGCACCGGGTTGCTTGCCGCCACCATGCAGCACGGTGTCGAGGCAATCGACTACGATCTGAATGTTGGCCTGCCGGAGTTCGACGACAACCGCTTCGATTACGTCGTTCTTTCGTCGACCCTTCAAGCCGTGCCCAACGTCGAGCGTCTGCTCGAAGACGCGCTTCGAGTCGGCCGCCGCGCCATCGTCGGCTTCACCAACTTCGCCCACCGAACACTTCGCGAGATGTTCGGCCTCGAAGGGCGCGCCCCGAAGGCCCCAGGCCCGTACTCCTACGAGTGGTACAACACGCCGAACCGCCGCTTTCCGTCCATCCGGGACATGCTCGAGCTCTGCGAAAAGATGGGGGTTACCGTCGAGCGGGCCCGGTACTACGACGACACGCAGGGCCGGGTCATCGGTGACGAGGAGGACGCGAACCTCGCCGCGGAGACTGCGCTTCTCGTCTTGAGCAAGAACAGCCGCTAGGCGTAGTGGTTCGCGGGGGCCTCGAACCGGCTTTCGATTCGATGCACGCGCTCGATGACGTCCTGGGCGAAGTCGGGGTCGGTGCCATCTTCGAAGCCGAATTCGACGGTATCTGAGATTCCGCCAAAGCGCTGTTCGATCGCCTCAGGCAGCTCATCATAGGGCGCGTAGATACAGAACTCGTCGAGCATGTCGTCCGGAATCTCTGCCGCCATCTGCTTCCACTGCCCTGTCTTCGACATGTGAAGCAGTTTCTGCGCTAGGTCCTCCCAGCCGTGGAGCGACATCACCGGCAGGTACGAGGGCGTCGACCCGTAGAACGCGAGGCGGTATCGCACCCACTCGCGGTTCTTCATCACCGTCTCTTCGTCGGGGCCAGTCATGATGAAGCCGCCCCCGCACACATCGAGCTCGCTGCGCGACCGTCCTGCCGACTTCAGCCCCCGGTCGATTGCGGGCCACACCACTTCGTTCAAGTACTTCTTCGTGCAGAAGCCATGCAGTCGAAGCCCGTCCGCCACGCTTGCCGCCGACTCGATCATCTTCGGCCGAACGGCGGCCAGGTACACCGGCACCATCGGCAGCTCCGATTTCGCCGGTGTGAACTCCGGCGTCATCAGCGTGAACTGATAGTGCTCGCCCTGATAGTCCAGGCGTTCTCCGAGCTCCCAGCAGCGCCAAATCGCGCGAAGCGCTTTGACATACTCGACCATCCGGCTTCGCGGCGCTTTCCAAGGCGTGCTGAACCGGCGCTCGTTGTGCCCTTTGACCTGCGTGCCCAATCCCAAGGCAAACCGCCCACCAGAGTTCACCTGGATCGACCAGGCCTGGCTCGCGAGCACCATCGGGCTTCGCGGGAACGCAACCGCTATTGCCGTCCTCGCCTGAATCCGCTCCGTTGCGTTCACGGCCATGGCGGCATGAATCAGCGGATCTCCGACGATCTCGGGAATCGCGAAACCATCAAACCCGTACGCCTCAGCCTGCTGCGCAGCGGCGGCCAGCTTGGCCCAGTCGGTCTCCGCCTCGAATTTGTCGATTCTCATTTCTCCCTCCTACCACGACTCGACCCTGCAATTCACTGGGTCGGACGCTTCCTTTACGCAGCGTCGGTAAAGTGAGATCCTCCTGTTAATAGACCAGGCCGTGCAGGCGCCACAAAGGGGGTGGGTATGCGGTACGTGCTTATGCTTTTGTTGCTGGTAGTCGTCGGGTTGAGCTCTGATTTGGGCACGGGCGAGCGCGCCCAGACCACAGAGATGCAACCCATCATCTTCGCCGCGGCCTTCGGGTCACACTGAGCTTGACCTCGGTCGAGCTCGGCGCTGAGAATCCAGCGCCATGAACACGAACACGCGTGCGCTCCTCATCACGCTGGCCATTGCGGGTGCGGGCGGCGTGCCGGCGGCTAGCGGCGCTCAAGAGCCTTCCATCGCCCCGAGCGTGGTCAGCCTCAACGTGGTGAGCGACGTCCCAGACCTCACGACCCCCTGGCAAACCGAGGGCATCGACTATTTTGGCGGTTCCGGCGTGATCATCGCGGGGCGGCGCATCCTGACCAACGCACACGTCGTCGAGAGCGCGGTGAGCGTCGAAGTGAAGCGCGCTAACGCAAGTGAACGCTTCCCGGCGAAAGTCATGTTCATCAGTCACGACGCGGACCTGGCGCTGGTCGAGGTCGAGGATTCGCGGTTTTTCGACAATGCGCCGCCCGTGCCCATTGGCGACATGCCGAAGCTCCAGCAGCAAGTCGTCGTCTACGGGTTTCCGATCGGCGGACTTACGCTCTCGATCACCTCGGGCATCGTATCCCGCATCGAAGTCGACACCTATATGCAATCCAATCGCAGTTTGCTGTCGGTGCAGATCGATGCGGCGATCAACGAGGGCAACAGCGGCGGACCCGTCGTCACGGACGGTGCTATCGCGGGCATCGCGATGCAGGGCATCGAGGGGGCCGATAACGTGGGCTACATGATCCCGAGTCCCGTGATCCAGCACTTCCTCGACGATGTGTCGGATGGAAAGCACGACGGAATCCCGCGCCTCGGAATCGATCTCCAGGACATGCAAAGCGAAGCACAGAGGCGCGCTGCTCGCATGACGGCGTCTCAGTCGGGCGCCCTAGTGACCCGCGTCGATTTCGGCGGGCCTTCGTACGGCATCTTGCGGCCCCGCGATGTGCTCCTGGCAATCGATGGCCGAGCGATCGCCAACGACCTCACCGTGTTCTGGCCCGGCGTCGGCCGGGTGGACTACGAGCTCGCGTATCAAAGCAAACAGATCGGGGACACGATCTCGGTCACCATCTTGCGGGACGGCAAGAAGCTGAAGAAGACGATCAAGCTCACCCCGCATACGCCGCTGGTTCCCGGGCGGCGAACGACCGAGTGGCCACGCTACGTTCAGTTTGGCGGGCTCGTTTTTCAGCCACTCAGCGCCGAGATCCTCCAGGACCCCGAGGCGGTCTACACGGACTCGCTCAGCTATGCGGAGGTCAACAATCTGGTGACCAAGGCCCGTCGGGAGATCATCGTGCTCGGCCAGGTGCTCCCTCACGCCGTCAATCGCGGCTACCAGGACTGGGGAGGCGAGATGGTCCGCCTCGTCAACGGGGTCGTCCCGCGGGACTTGAAGCACCTCGCATCCATCGTCGACGGTGCACGGGGCAAGTGGCTGCGCATCGTGACCGGCGACGGCTGGGTGCTGACCCTCGACCGCGACGCTGCCCTCCGCGCCAACCGGCAGATCCTGCAAGACTATGGAATTGCTCAGGATCGCTACCTCGGCCTCGAAACCAGCCCCTCACGGAGGCCGAGCGAGCGGCGTCGCTGAGGCCGCCCCGAGTCCGCGTCTGGACAAGCGCAGCCCAACTGCTACCTTGCCCAAATCGCCCATTCAGGGCGCGGTAGCCCACCGTGGGTTGCCAGCACGCTGCCGCCTGTTCCTATCAGACCCGCACCGTGAAACGAAACAACGGTTCCAAGGGTTCGAAGAAGACATCGGCAAGTAGAAGCGAAGCAGGCGACTGGGACAACTCCCACCGTGATGCCTCGCACATAGAGAAGAGAAAAACAGATGAGCAAGAAATTATTCGTAGGTGGCCTGAGCTGGAACACGACCGACAGCGAGCTCCAGCAGGCTTTTGAGGCTTGCGGCGCCGTCGCCGAGGCCAAGGTGATCACCGACCGGGAAACCGGTCGCTCACGGGGCTTCGGCTTCGTGACCTTTGACGACGAGCAGAGCGCAGGCCGTGCGGTCGAGGAGCTCAACGGCTCCACGCTTGATGGTCGTACCATCCGCGTCGACTCTGCCAATGAGCGTCCGAAGAACGACCGTCGGGACAACCGCTGGTAAGATTCGAGTGATCGACGACTTTGAATCCCTCGGGGTCGGCGGAACCTTCCGCCGCGCCCTGGGGGACAAGGGCTACACACAGCCCACGCCCATTCAATCTCAGGCCATACCCCAGCTGTTGCAGGGGAAGGACCTGCTGGGCGTTGCCCAGACTGGAACCGGCAAGACCGCCGCGTTCGCGTTGCCTTTGCTGCAACGCCTGGAGGAGCAAAACTCTTCTCCCAAGCCCCGCCGACCGCGGGCCCTCGTCCTCGCGCCAACGCGTGAGCTCGCGCTCCAGATTCACGAGGAGCTAACGAGCCTAGGGCGATACACCAAACTGCGTCACGCCTTCATCATTGGCGGCGTCAGTCAGAACCCTCAGATCAAGGGCTTGGCACTGGGCCTCGACGTCCTCGTCGCGACTCCCGGTCGCCTCCTGGACCTGGCAGGCCAACGGCACGTCGACCTCTCCGAAGTATCGGTGCTGGTGCTCGACGAAGCCGACCGCCTGCTCGACATGGGGTTCATCAGGGACGTGAAGCGCATCGTTGCGCTGACGCCCAAGACCCGTCAGTCGCTTTTGTTTTCCGCCACGATGCCGAAAGAGGTCGCGGCGCTCGCTCGCGAGCTGCTCAAAGACCCGGTTCGTGTGGACGTTTCGCCGAAACAGGTGACCGTGAAAGAGATCGACCAGCGGGTCGTCATGGTCGACAACAGCGACAAGCAGCGCATGCTCGAACACCTTCTGCGTGACGACGAGGTTTCAAGAGCCATCGTTTTCACACGCACCAAACACGGTGCCAACAAGGTAGCCCGCAAGCTCGAGAACGCCGGCATCGGCGCCGAAGCCATCCACGGAAACAAGTCACAGAACGCCCGTCAGCGGGCGCTGAGCAACTTCAAAAATGGGGACGCCTGGGTGCTGGTCGCGACAGACATTGCTGCCCGCGGCATCGACATCGACGCGGTCTCCCATGTATTCAACTACGAGCTACCCCACGAACCAGAGAGCTACGTGCACCGCATCGGCCGCACGGCCCGCGCGGGAGCTACGGGGGCTGCCTGGTCACTGGTCGATCCATCGGAACGCAGCCGGCTACGAGCGGTGGAGAGGCTCATCAAGTTCTCACCCGCAGAGGTGCCGGTGGACCTTCCGCCTCGCGATCCTGCTGAGCAACGCCAGGTGAGTCGACCGCAGCCCGAGAGCTCTGGCCGGCCTGCGAGCAATCAGCGACCTGGTGCGCAGCGCCGTCGCCGGCGTCGAAGACGTCAACCCGCGGCGTAGACGAAATCGTCGACGCGCTTCCACCAATCAAACAACCAACGCCGCCGTGCTTCCCCTTCTGGGATGTCGGCGGCGTTGATGCGCCAGATGCGAATTTCTACCTTCTTGCCAACGACCGCGCCGCTCAACAAATCAGCAACCTCGGCGAGGCCCTCGAGCCCACGGTGAGCGACGATGAGTACATCGGCGTGGGGAGCGGCGTCGAGCAGAGTGAGTGCGCCGCCGGCCTTGGGGGGAAGACTGTACCTGAATGACTCGGCCACAGTCACCAACTCCGGGTGGGTCTTGGTGAGACTCTCGAGGGCGATTCGCTTCTTGCGTTCGGTGAAGCGGGTGCCTTCCGGGTAGAGCAGCACGCCTTCCTCGCCGAGGTTCTCCGCGAGCTTTCGAACGCCGGCCAACTCTTCCTCCGGCTTACCGCCCCGGTCGATGAAGTAGTGCGGCGACGCGTGCCCTGCGACGTCGATGCACGGGTCCACGAGGAGCTCACGCTTGAATACGTACCGGAGCCGCAAGCCCTTCGCTCGGGAGATGAAGGCGACGGGGACGGCGGTGTCGATGATGCTTGCGTGGCGAACGAACACCAGGACCGGGCCAGGGAGGATCTGATCGTCGCCCTCGATGGACGCCGAGAGGGAAAGAGCCCTGCAAAGCCAGTCGAACAGGGAGCCGCCCCACCAGCACTGCAGCCGGAAAAAGAGGTCGTGCCGGCGCTCGATGTTGCTGGGCGTGATCAGATAGATCCCCGCAGCGGCGACCAGCCCGAGGAGCTCGATCAGCAGATAAATCCAGAAGAACGTCAGAAGTCGCAAGACCACGAACGAGCATCGGCGCGCGATGCCAGTGATGACCACAACGGGAATCCATACCGGTGCGAGTGCCGTCAGCACTACCCAGAGCAGGAAATACGTGGACACGGTCATGATCCGGCGCCAGATCGGCGACACCGAGGTCGAATGCGAGAACGCTAGAGCCTGCACGAAGGCGGAGCGCCGGCGGCCGTCGGTAGGCCGTATCGCGCTTCGCTTTCGCCGGGGTCTTCCCATGCGTGGTGGTTACGGAGAGGCGACGATCGAGGCGATCAACGCGTCGAAGCTGCCCGCGTACTCGGCGACCGTCGCGTTCGGTCCGATGAACTTGATGTAGTAGGGGCCGCCGCTGGTTTCGACGATTGCCGCGATCATGCGCTGACCGCCCTTAGCGGCTTCCGGCTGGCCTGCGGGGGCCATGCCGCTTTCGAACTGGCCTGTGACTTCCACCCTCGTGACGTCGAAGCCAGAAACCTTGCTCGCGCTTTGCTTCGCGTCAGACACCGGGGAGCCATCAGCGTTGCTGAACTGCCCCACCCAGCGATCGATGTTGTCTTTCGTCGTTCCCGCTCCCTGCGGGCCAAAGAAGTAGACGACGAGCTCGGCGGGGCCGGCTGCACCCGGGGCGCTCAGCTGCGCGCGGCGCATGGACGACTTGGGCTGCTTCATCTGGAGGTTGTCGGGCACCTTGAACGCGATCGCGCCCACGTCGAGCATCCCCGAATCATCCGGGACGGCATGGACGTCCTGTGGCGGTGCCATCCCCGCGTGCGGGTCCTGCGTCCCGGTCGCTGGATGCGTGCCACCAGTTTCAGTCGTTCCGACCTGGGCCGGGCTGCTCGAGGGGGCCCCCTCGTTCGGGGTCGGTCCCTTGGTCTGACAGCCCGCGACGAGCAG
>JBGUEF010000103.1:0-9701 GCA_041821485.1 Deltaproteobacteria bacterium | reverse complement strand
AGCATGCTCCTGCCGCAGGTCGTGGGCTTCAAGCTGACAGGCAAGCTCCCCGAGGGTGCCACCGCAACAGATGCGGTGCTGACGGTGACCCAGATGCTCCGCGAGAGGGGCGTTGTCGGGAAGTTCGTCGAGTTCTACGGCGAGGGCATGGAGAACCTCGCGCTTCCGGATCGCGCGACCATCGCGAACATGGCGCCTGAGTACGGCGCGACGATGGGGTTTTTCCCCGTGGACAACGAGACGCTGGCGTACCTTCGCTTCAGTGGGCGAGAAGACGCGCACGTCGACGTCGTCGAGCGAGTGCTCAAGGAGCAGGGCCTTTTCCATACGGCGAGCGACCCCGAGCCGCGGTTCACAGACACCCTTCAACTCGACCTCGGCGATGTGGTCCCCTCGATAGCCGGCCCGAAGCGTCCCCAGGATCGCATTCCGCTCAGCGAGTCGAAGCGCTCCTGGCATCATGTGCTTCAGGGCTTTGAGGAGTCGGCCGACAAGAAGGTCGCGGTCACTCGTGGTGACGAGACCTTCAACCTACAGAACGGCGCTGTCGTCATTGCGGCGATCACCAGTTGCACCAACACATCGAACCCGGCGGTCATGCTGGCTGCGGGCCTCGTGGCCAAGAAGGCGGTCGAGAAGGGCCTCCGCACCAAGCCCTGGGTGAAGACTAGCCTTGCGCCGGGGTCGCAGGTGGTCACCGAGTACCTGAAGGAATCAGGCCTGATGGAAGATCTCAACATCCTGAGGTTCAACCTCGTCGGCTACGGCTGCACCACATGCATCGGTAACTCGGGGCCACTCGATCCGGAGATCGCCGAAGCGGTCAAAGCCAACGACCTGATCGTGACATCGGCATTGAGCGGCAACCGAAACTTCGAAGGCCGTGTTAACCCGCTAACCCGCGCCAACTACCTCGCGTCGCCGCCCCTAGTCGTCGCATACGCGCTCGCGGGCACGATGGATATCGATTTCGAGAGCGATCCCATCGGTCAGGACACGGAAGGCAAGGATGTGTTCCTGCGCGACATTTGGCCGTCCCATCAGGAGATCACCGAAACACTCCGGACCTCGGTCAAGAAGGACCAGTTCGTCGAGCGCTACGCGGTCGTGCTCGATGGACCTCCGCAGTGGCGGGAGGTGAGCTTCGAGCAGGCGGACCGCTATGGTTGGGTTCCAGAGTCGACCTATGTGCGCCTGCCACCGTTCTTCGAAGGGGTCGAGGCCGGTGAGCCGGCTCCTCCTGAGGACATCGCGGGCGCCCGTGTGCTCTGCCTGCTCGGCGATTCGGTGACGACCGACCACATCTCGCCCGCCGGAGCCATTGCGCTCGATGGTCCCGCCGCGAAGTATCTGCAGGAGCACGGCGTGGCCCCTCGCGACTTCAATAGCTACGGCAGCCGCCGCGGCAATCACGAGGTCATGATGCGCGGCACGTTCGCGAACATTCGTCTTCGCAATCTATTGGCGCCAGGCACCGAGGGAGGCATCACGCGCTATTTGCCTAGCAACGAGCAGATGAGCATCTTCGACGCGTCGATGAAGTACCAGGCCGATGGTACGCCGCTCGTCGTCATTGCTGGCAAGGAGTACGGGACGGGCTCGTCGCGGGATTGGGCAGCCAAGGGCACCTTGCTGCTCGGCGTTCGTGCGGTCATCGCCGAGAGCTACGAGCGCATCCACCGTTCCAATCTCATCGGTATGGGCGTTCTTCCACTCGAGTTCGAGGCAGGCGAGAGCCGCGAGGCGCTCGGGCTGAGCGGAGAGGAAACCTTTTCGATCTCCGGGATCACCGAGGGTCTTGCCCCGGGCAAGGTCCTGTCGGTGCAAACCGACACCGGCAAGTCGTTCACGGCCAAGGCCCGAATCGATACGCCACAGGAGCTCGAATACTACCTCCATGGCGGCATCTTGCAGTACGTCTTGCGGCAGCTTGCCGCACAGGGGTAAGCCGCTGCCGAGGGTGTCATGTCGCTGGTCTTCGTAATCTCGCCGCCCCGCGCTGGGTCGACATTGCTTCAGCGCATGATGGGTGCGCACTCCGAGATCTTCACGCACCCGGAGCCACACCTGATCACGCCTATCGCGCACCTCGGCGTCTACGACAACGTGGACAAGGCGCCCTACGATCACATCAATGCGGCCGAGGCGACCAAGACGTTCATCGAGGGGCTTCCCGGTGGGGAGCAGGACTATCTCGACGCGCTCCGGGCGTACACGGACACGCTCTATGGCAGGATGTTGTCGACGAGCGAGAGCAGCTACTTTCTCGACAAGACGCCCGCCAACGCCCTGGTGCTCCCGTTTCTGCAACGCCTTTACCCAGACGCGAAGTACGTGGTTCTCACCCGGCATCCACTGGCGGTCTTCAGCTCCTACGCGAACAGCTTTTTCAATGGCGACTGGCAGGCCGCGCACGCGTTCAATCCGATCCTCGAGCGGTATGTGCCGGCCATGGCCACGTTCTTGCGCGAGCGGCCGGTTCCCCTGCTGCACGTCGCCTATGAAGACCTCGTGACGGAGCCCGAGCCGCAGCTCGAGCGCGTCTTCGCGTTCCTCGGCCTCGAGAACGATCCCGATGCGGTCGAATATGGCAAGGCGGGGCCCGCGAAGAAGGGCATGGGCGACCCGATTACCGTACACACGCATGATCGGCCGGTAACCGACAACGTCGGCAAGTGGGCAGCCGACCTCGCCCATGATGCCGACAAGCTCGCGCTGGCGGAGCACATGATCGGGCAGGTCGACTCGGCCGACCTCGAAGCCTGGCAATGGCCCACCGACGCACTTTGGGCCCCTATCGAAGCCGCAGGAGGCGGGCCGCCCCCCAAGCCCGCCCGCAACAGCTACACGTTCCAGCGTCGCGTCATGCTCGCCTTGAAGAAGGACATTCACAATCGCGCCCACGGTAGAATCGTGAAGCGCGTAAAGTACTACTGCGACGTCCTGCTCAGGGAGTAGGGCGGCGCACTTTGGCGATGAGGACCTGAGACTCGGTGTCCCGGGTGATCGGACTACCGTCGAAGTCTCCCGTGTGAGACCCCAGGTCGAAGCCGTTATAGTGCAGCAAGGCCTCGAGCTCTGCGGGGAAAAACTGCCGCTGGGTGAGCGGCGTACAGAACGATCGCGCGTCGCTTTCGGGATGCTCGAAGTCCATCACGACCGTTTCGATCTGCGCCACGGGGTCGTAGCTGAAATACTCGCTGTATCGGTACCGGACGCCATCCCGCGGGTGCGGGATCTCACCGCCACGGTACCGTTTGGACGGATCGCGCGAGAGGCTGACGGTGTCGGGCAGCAACACGTCGAACGCGAAGCGGCCTCCGGGTTCGAGGTGATGGCGCACGGTCGCGAAACCACGTTCGATCTCCTCGCGCGAGTAGAGGTGCATCCATACGTTGAAGGGCGCGACGACCAAGGGAAACTTCCGGCGAAGCCGAAGACGGGTGAGGTCGCCCCGGCGGAGCTCGACTCGATCTCGAGCCGCGCCAGAGAGACGCGCCAGCCTCTCGCGGGCCTGCTCGAGCATCGGCACCATCGGCTCGATGCCGACGACGTCGACGCCAGCTTTCGCAATGGCGAGCGCCACGCGTCCGGTTCCAGCGCCGAGCTCGAGCACAGGGCCTCCCGACTCGACCGCCAAGCGGGTGTAAAAGCGAACGTCGTGCCGGCGCCGACGGTACGCTTGGTCGTAGTAGCGCCCGTCTTCGTAGTGCGCTGCCGATCCGGCCGCACCGCGCCGCAGGGTGCGCTTAGCCACGGGCATCCACCAGGTAGGCAGCAAGCTCGGCGAACCCACGGCCGCGGTCGCCGTCCGTGATGTAACGTGGGTGCACGGGGAGCCGGTCCAAGTGTTCCCGAACGTTCGCCACACCGACGCTCTTCGGGAAGCGCTCAAACGCCGCGGCGTCGTTGCCGCTGTCGCCGACGAACACCCAGCGCTCGATCTCGCTACTCAGGTCGAGGCCGAGCACCTCGCTGAGCGCGCGCGCCACGCCTTCCGCTTTGTCCCATGGGCCTGGGACCGCGTGTGCATGCACCGTCGAGACCGAGGTGCGAGCGCCCAGGCGCTCGATGAGCGCGACCAAGGCGTCGATCTCTGCGCGCGGCAACGACACCGACTCGCCCACATCGAAAGCAAGGTCGCATCGGCGGTGCCGGTGGTCGTGGGTCGTTCGTACATGGGGCATCGCTGACTCGACCTCGAGGCGGATCCTGTCGAGCAAAGTGGCCTGGCCTGCACGTTCGGACTCGTCGCAGTAGTAGCCCTCGTGGGTTCCAGCGTCGTCGACCCAGGTCCAGCCCGCGCCGTTCTCGCCGACGGCAACCCGGACCGGCCAGATGCGCGCGATCACATCGGTCCACCCGAGCGGACGGCCTGTCACCGCCACCAGCTCGAAACCAGCCCCGGCCAGCAGGTGCATAGCCGCGTACGCATCGGCCTCGAGCACGCCATTTCGGGTCACGGTATCGTCGATATCGAACACGACGCCACGAACATTCGTAGGGTCGAGGCCTCGGTAGCTCTCCATGCTGGCTCCCCATACCACACCCCTGGACTTGCGGACCCGTGCGGGGCGGCGTACCGTGGAACGAGACGGAGGGGATACCGTGCCCAATCTCGGATTCGGCGAGCTAGTCATTGTTTTTCTGATCGTGATGCTGATTTTCGGCGCCGGACGGCTGCCTCAAATCGGCGAGGGTCTCGGAAAGGCTATTCGGAACCTAAAGCGCGGCCTCAACACCGACGACGACATCGACGTCACGCCCGATGTGACTCCTGCCAACAAGCAGGTCCCGCAGCAGGCCGCCTCCCGGGTGGAGGACGCCGAAGTGGTCGACAAGGTCGAGTCCAAGTAGCCGTCACGTCGCACGCATCTCGAGGATCGCCTTGCAGCTCAGACGAAGCGGCGGCGCGAGCTCCGACGACGACGCTGCTTCCCTGAGCTCGCCCTTGCGCAGGAGCGGGGCGAGTAGCAGCGCGGTGTCGAGTGGAGTGTCCGGGTTGCGCACCATCGCGTTGCGTGGCCGGTAACGCACGACCCATCGTCGATGGCGGTAGACGGTTTGCAATACCGACGGATGATTGGGACGCGCCGCACAAACGCGCACGACGTCGTCTTCGGTCAGCGACGGGTTGTCGAGCAGAATACGAACCACGTCGGGGTGGGGGTCGCGCACGACGCGTTGAATCAATGAACGGTCGTGGGTACGTGCGAGCGATTTCCGTTCGCCGAGTGTCAGTGGACGTCCGCGTCCGAAGTCGGGAACCTGTCGCTTGTCTTCCGCAGGCGGGTCATCGTCCAAAAACGGTGCGACGAAGTCAGCGATGTGGTGAAGCTCGGCGCGTCTTGCAGCAGCGCCAAGCTCTGGTCGTCTCGGCGCAAGGCGCGGTTCGAAGAGCGCCCATCCGAGTGCGAGAAACACCGACTGTGCGTCGGTCGCGCCAATCGCCGCGCCACGATGCGCCTCGTCGAGCAGCCGTATCGATTCTTGATCGGACAGCGACTCGAATCGTTCGCAGATCAGGCCCACCCGCATGTCGATCTCGTCCAGGCGTGCCAGTCGCCCAAAGAGCTCTCCGAACGATGTTGCGTGCTCCACGGCCCCGGTGCCCCCAATGGTTAGCGTACTGAGAGCATTCCAAAGCGCCAGCTTGACGCGGTGCGTCGCCGGGCTAGCCTCGTGTCAGTCATGGCTGAGGCGGAACAGATTCGGGTCATCAAGCGCTACGCGAACCGAAAACTCTACGACACGCGCGACAGCAGGTATGTCACGCTCGACCGGATCGCGGAGTTCGTTCGCAATGGCGAAGAAGTCAAGGTTGTCGACAATCGGTCCAAGGCCGATCTCACCAAGGTCACGCTCGCCCAGATCATCTACGAAGAGCAGAAGCGGGGAAATTCCAGCGCCTGGTCGGTACAGAGCCTTCGCGACTTCATTCAAGAAGGACGCGACAAGCTCCTTTCCTCGCTGAAGGAAGGGCCGGTCGGCAAGCTCGTGGGCCGTGCCGAGGAGCTAGGCGCCGAGGTGTACAGCGCTGCGGACGACCGTGTTCGCGCTCTGCTCGAGAGCGCCACCGCTCACGTGAAGCAGCTTCAGGGTGAGGTGCTCCGGCTTCAGGCTCGAATCGAGGAATTAGAAGCCAAAATGCGCCAGGGCTCCTCAAAAAGTGAGTCGCCTGATAACTTGGAATAATTCCCGTTTTCCCGGGTTCTAAGAGCAGGCATGCCACGAAAATCCAAGAAGCTCGCCGCTGAACGGCAGCTATTCGAGGTAGAAGCGCGACCGCATTTGGACGCGCTCTATTCGATGGCGCTTCGACTGACACGCTCGCCAGTCGATGCCGAGGACCTGGTGCAAGACACGCTGGTGCGCGCCTATCGCTTCTACGATCGTTTCGAAGCGGGCACGAACTTCAAAGCATGGCTTCTGAGAATCCAGATGAACACGTTCGTCAACCGATACCGTCGCGCCAGCCGCGAACGGCAGGTCTTTGACGGCCCAATGGCGGTGCCCGTCGGCGAAGGCGTGATGAGCCGCGCGAGCATGCGAGGTCTCACCGACCCTGTGGGCGATGCGCAACGGCGGCTGATTGGACGCGAGATTCAGCGCGCGTTCGACGAGCTCTCGGACGAGGCCCGCGCCATGGTGCTCCTCGCCGACGTCGAAGAGCTTTCCTACAAAGAGATTGCCGATGTCGTTGGATGTCCCATCGGCACGGTGATGTCCCGCTTGCATCGCGCACGGAAGCAGCTCCAGACCTCCCTACAAATACACGCCGTGCAGCTCGGCATCATCGAAGACGACGACACCGATATCGAGGATCCGATTCCGCTCGAAGCGTTTCGTTCGAGGAAGCTGGTGAGGTCATGAGTTGCAAGCTCGTGCGACGTCACCTCGGTGCATTCGTGGACGGCGAGCTCGATCCCGCAACCCAGATCGAGTTCGAACGCCACTTGGAAGCGTGCCCGGGTTGTCAGGAGCACCTCGCATTCGAAAGCTCGTTGCGTCAGCAGACGCGCGATTCGATCGGAGGCGTTCATGCACCCGAACATCTGTGGGGCCGCGCAGTCCGTCGCTTGGCCGAGCTCGATGAGGCGAGAGCGGAGCACACATCGTTGATCGAGGTGCGGCCGATGCGGTGGCGCCAGACTTGGCCGATTGCGGCCGCGGCGGCGGCTATCTTGATCATCGGCGGCGTGGTTGGCTTGCCAGAGAGCGCGGAGTACCAGAGCGCTGGCATGCTCCAAGACGTCGTGAACCTGCACTCCCAGGCGCTGCCCGCCGACGTGCAGGCCGAGGCCCCACAAGAGGTCGTTCGCTACTTCCAAGGCAAGACCCCGTTCCCGGTCCAGCCTGCGACCTTCGAAGAGCCAGGGATGAAGTTTATCGGCGCCCGCTATATCAGAGTCGGCGCCCAGCCAGCAGCGGCCCTCTACTACATCCGTGATGGGCGCCGCGTCACACTGCTGGTCTTCCAGTCGTCCGAGATCGTGCGAAACGCCCAGCGCACACATGTCGGTGGCCGGGAACTCTACTATCACAATGTGGGCGGTAACGTGGTGACGATCCGCCAGCATGGTGGCGTGAACTACGCGTTTTTCGGAGACATCGATCGCCGGGTTCTCTTCCGGCTCGCGGCCAACGCCCGCGTCGCATACTAGAAACTGTGCTTGCTCCTGCGTTTTGCCCGGCTTCTGACGTTGACAGGACGAGCCCTGGGCCTCTATTCTTTTTTCTGACGCTGGCGTAACTTTGCATGCGCTTGGGGGCCGGGCTGGACGCACTTTCGCTCAAAAGGCGAGAACGCTGATACCCTGGCTTTGGGAATCGAAGGGGAGTCCAAATGTCGGATGACAACATGTCGAGCGATGTGCCAACCAAGATCGGGGAGCCGCCCGAGATCGACGAAGAGATCGATGATTTTGCCGAGAGCGCCTTCGATGCGCTCATGATGGACGGCGAGGGCAAGTCGTCCTCCGAGCAGCCTGAAGCTGCCGAGATCGCGGAAGATGCGGAATCCGTAACGACCGCGACCGGTGAGTATGAGGATGTGGAGCTGGACGACGTGATCATGGTCTCCGACGTTCCACCCGAGGAGCTGTCCGCCGCGTCTGCGCCACCTTCGGCGCCGCCCGCTTCCATGAGGCCCGAGTCGGCACCACCGGCGCCAACGGAGGGCCCCAACACGGGCGAGATCCAGGTTGCACGTCTGCGCTCCGAAATCTCTGGGCTCAAGGCAAAGCTGGCCGAGTCGTCCGGGGGCGTGTCCAGCCGTCAGTTCCTCGACCTTCGCGAAGCGTTGAACACGAAGGACAAGGAGATCCTCGAGCTGCGCGATCAGATGAGCGGGCGGGACAAAGAGATCATCGATCTCAGAGATCAGTCGATTGTGCTCGAACGCGCGCGCGCCGACTTCGACGAGAAGACCGCCGGGCTCGAGCGTTCCCTGTCTAAGGCGCAAGCGTCCATCGCGAGTCTCAGTGAGGACAAGGAAAACGCCAACAAGCGGTACGAGGACGTCAAGGGGCGCTTCGAGCGTGAGAAGGCGAAGGCCGAATCGCTCGAGGGCGAGCTCGCGCAGGAGCGAGAAGGGCGCGTCGCAGATGTCGACGCACTGAAGAACGCGAACGACGCCGAGATAGCCAGGCTTCGCGTGGCGCAGGAAGAGGCCACGGAATTGCTCAAGGCGGAGTCTGCGGCAGCCTTCGCCGCGGCTCAGGAAGACAATGCGGCTGCGCTCCATGCAGCGGCCAGCGAGAAGGAAACCGCGCTGGCTTCGCTTCGGTCGGAGCTAGCTGACGCGCAGGCAGCTGCTCTGGCACAGGCTGCGGCGGAGGCAGACGCCGCCAAGCAGGCGTCGCTGGCGTCACTGCGTGAGGAGCTCGACACCGCCGCTTCGACCAACATGGCCGAGGCGGAAGCCGAGTGGAAACGCTCGATGGCAGAGCGCGAGGCCGCACTCCAGGGCGAGAAGCAACTCGAAATCGAGACCCAGGAGCAAGAGCACTCCAAGCAACTCGCGACCTTGGGACGGAAGCTCGCCGACACCGAGACCGAGCTGGCGGGCGCACGGGAGCGTGAGGCGCTGAACGAGGAGCGCGCGGTCGAGCTCGAAACCAAGCTCAATGAAACCGCGGGCACCTTGGCGACGACGAGCACTAGGCTCTCCGAAGCACAGGAGACGCGGGACCGGCTTCAGACCGAGCTTGGGGAAACCCAGGAAGCGCGCGACGGGTTGCAGCAAGAGCTCGACGCAAGTCAGACCAGAGTCGGGATTCTCGAAGGCAACAAGCGCGACCTCGAATCGCGCGTCGGTTCACTCGAGGCCATGAAGTCACAGCTCGAATCCAAGCTCTCGATGGCGATCGAGAAAATCGCAACCGACGATGAAATCCTTCAGCGGGTGCGCAAGGCAATGGCCATCGGCCTCAGCTTGCTCGAAGACCAAGAGAAGAACACGTACGGCGACGCTACTTCCGAGATGGAAGGCGTTTCCGAGGACGCAGAGTAGGGGCGGCGCGAGTCGACGCTAGACCGGGTGCGCTCCCGATGGTGTCGTCGTTCTCGACCGCGCGAACGAGCTCGCCGAGGTCGCGCTGCGCCAGCGGGGGCGGGGGCACCGCGGTGAGCATTGCGATGAAGGCCGCGGCGTTGGGCGGCCGCTCGTCGGGATCGGGGGCCAGCAGTGATTCGATGGC
>JBGUEF010000102.1:0-9716 GCA_041821485.1 Deltaproteobacteria bacterium | reverse complement strand
CACTGTGCCTGTGCGGCGCCGACCGAGACTGGGAGAGGGCCGCGCGGGAGCGTGCGGCTCAGGGGTTCGAGGCCTTCTTTGGCGAGGCGTTCGGCGAAGTCCATTGCAGACAGGTCCGGCGCTTCTTCGACGAAGACGAGCTGCGGAGATAGGCACCCGCGTTGGTCGTACGCGCAGATGTCGAGCGAAAGCTCGGAGATGGTGTCGCCGAGGTGCGCACCCCGCACGGCATGGGATCCACAGTACGCCACGCTCACGCCGTGCCCGTGCGCAATCAGCGGAGTGCTTGCGAGGCGGGCCGCTATCGCCTCGATGGTCTCGTCGCTGCCGTACACCGAAACCGCCTCGGCAAGCTCGACCAGTGCTGCCTCCGCCTCGGCATCGCCTCCCGGGAAAGCGACGACGTCCATCGCAGCGCCCAGTCGGGAGTCGGTGGACCGAAGGGCATTTCGGAGCATCGCTGGGAACAGCGTTTCCTTCGAAGATGCTTTGACCAGCACCGGGACGCCGAACAAGAGCGGAACGACGATGCCTCGGACCGAAGCGGTGAACACGTTGCCCGCAAGGACGACCGACAGCAGTCGGATCGGATCGAGGGCTCGATCGGCGCCTTGCCGTGCGTTTTGCGCCAACGCCAGCATCGCATTCTCGGTAATGGTCTCGAGGGTCGTGCGGGTCGCCCACTCGACCATGGGGATGCTCAGGCCGGTCGCTTCCGATAGCGCGTCGCGCTCGCCGTCCGCCTGCCGTGCGAGAGTTGAGGCCGCGTCCGAGAGCCAAAGAGCGCGTTCTGCTAGGGTTGATGTGCTCAGCACATCGCCCGCCTCGAACACGGAAGCAGCGCGAGCGCGGACTGCCTGCCCGTCGTCGGTCACTGCGCCCCCAAGGCCTGGTCCGCGGCAAGCGAACAGCCCCGCGGAGTCGCGCCCGACGCTCGACCGAGCACGACGATGCCGTCGTCGAGCCGCCGCGCGAGATCGGCGGTCTGGATGCAGCAGACCGAATCCAAATTCGCGGTGTCGTCGATTCGAAGAATGCCTACGGATTCGCCTTCGACCGGCTGGAGTGTATCGGGGTCCACCGGTGTCGCGCGAACCCAGGGCGGGACCCACAGTCGCCTCGGCCCGGCTGGCTCGTAGATGTGCTCGCGCAGCGTCGTGTCGTAGAGCTGGGAGCTGAGCTCGGTCGCTCCGAACTCGTTGATGATCCGTGGCGCCTCGACTCCGTACCGCGCGTGGATCGATTCGAGGAGGACCCCTCGATCGACCTCGCGAGAGCGTCCCTTGTACCCTCCGGTTTGCATGATGCGGCTTCCCGGAGGCAGCTCGAACCGCCTGTCGCGGAGACCATCCTCGGCATGCACGAAGGCGAACGAAGTGCCCAGCACGGCAAGTGGCTGGCCCGAGGCCTCCGCGTCGTGAAGCTGCTTGGCTAGGAGCTCGATGTCGAGCGCGCCATGGCGCCAGACCCATGTGCACTCCGTCCCAAACCATTCCGCGAACCGCGCGAGCATGTACTCGAGCGAGGAGTCCCGTGCTTCGTCCTCGTGCGGGGCGAGCATGACGAGCCGCATCTTATCGACATCGGGAAACAGCATGTGGCGGGCCGCCGCGCGCGCGGCGAAATCATAGAGCGAGAGGTCGCGATACACGTGCACGCTTCGCTCGGAGGACGTCGTGCCCGAGCTCCGGAACACGCGGAGATCTTCTGCCTCGGGATGTGCCGCGATCCGTCGAAACCGGAAGACGTCGGTCGGTAGGGCAGGTGGCCATGTCCCGTGTCGTTGCAGCCGGCCATATTCGGGAATTCGAGTGGCCTGCCACGCGGCGAGATCTTCGATCAGCTCATCCCGCACCCGGGCGTCGACCCTCTGGCCAGCTTCAAAGCGTGCGATTTGCGCCTCGATGCGACCTTTCAACGCGGCACGCGCCGTCACCGCGCCCCCAGCACGTCTCGGAGCGACGCGATGAAGCCTGCGAGTTGGGTTTCACTCACTGTCACCGGAGGGGCTAGTTGGAGGATGTCGGCCTTCGCTCCGGCAGGCAGCACGAGGTACCCGCGTTCGAGGAGTGCGCGGGTGAGCGTCAGGGCCTGCGTAGGACGCTCTAGCTGTAGGCCGAGCATCATCCCCGCGTGCCGCACTTCCAAAACCCCGGGGAGCCGCTCCGCGGACAGTGCCGTCGCGAACACCTCGCCCCGATCGGCCGCTCTTGTGACCAGCTGTTCGCGTTCAATCAGCTCGAGCGTTGCGAGCGCAGCCGCGGAGCCGAGAGGGTCTCCGTAGAACGTACCCGTGTGAATCGCCTCCCGGTCCGGGGCGCCCCAGGCTTGCATCACCGCTTCGCTCCCGATGCACGCGCTGACTGGCAAGCCCCCACCCAATGCCTTCCCGACGCAGATCACGTCCGGGGTGACTCCGTCGCCAACCGATCGCCACCAAGCACCGCAGCGGCCCAGGCCGGTGAAGATCTCGTCGACGATCAGCAGCGCGCCGTTCTTCTTACACGACCGCTCGAGCGCTCCGAGAAAGCCGGGCGGCGGGAGACGAACACCCGCGCGCCCCTGAATGGGCTCGACAATCACTGCGCCGATGCCGCTCCAGTCTTCGGGCAGTGTGGCGAGCGCCACATCGAGGCTGACATCGCCTCCGGGCCATGCCGCGAAGTGAACGTCGGACTGCAGCTGCGCCTGAAACGGTTCACGAAAGCGCTCGGCGTACCCGGACACCGCCAGAGGACCATAGGTCAAACCGTGATAGCTACCTTCGAACGCGACGACTCCCGTCTTTCCGGTCGCCATCACCGCGGTCTTGAGCGCAGCCGTCACCGCGTCTGCGCCGCTGAGCGAAAGCATTGCGCGCGCCTGGGGCCAAGGGGCTAGCGCGCAAAGCCGTTCGAGGAGCTCGATCTTCATGTCGGAGGGATGCAGGTCACCGAGGGCGTGCAGCAGTCGGTCGGCCTGCCGCTTCACCGCCGTGACGACTTCCGGATGACGATGCCCGACGAACGCCACACCGAATCCCGATGTGAGATCGACGTATCGGTTTCCATCGGCATCGACGACGTTCGCGCCCTGCGCTTCGACCCAGACGATGGGGTCGTGGCTCGCGCCAGTCTGTTCTTCACGCCGCTTACGCCGCGTCGTCAGCGCCGGGCACTCGCTGGCCGCGAGGCGTTCGATCCATGCCCGTCCCGCAGCCGCGGGAACCGGCTTTCGGATCGCCGGAAGTGCGTCACCGTCGGTCACCGTCGTGTCTTAGCACGGCACCTGAGTGAGAGGCTCTAGCTCCCGAGCGGTTTGGGCTTCCAAGGGTAGAAGACCACCGCGCGTTCGCGCGCTTTGCGGAGCATGTCGTGGCCGTCGATCATCAGGACGTCGATTTCCACGTCGTGCTTTCGGCCGGCTTCGCAGAGATCCTTGATGATGGCGGTGACGTTGTCGCGGTAGTTGTCGGTGATTCGGAGGCCGATTGCCGGGGTCGGGTCTCCGGCCGGACGCGCGACCTCGCAGTATGACGCCCATTCGATCTCGAAATAGCCTCGCAAGACGTCGGCGAGCGACTTGAGCAAGGTCTCGTCCGGCGCATAGCGGACATCGACCAGTTTGATCCCGTCGCCGATCGAGGGCGCGGCGATCCGCGCCGGGCGTTGCGTCGGAGGACTCTCGGTCTCCTCCGCTGGCTTCTCGGTTTGCTCGGTCGGAGGCTTCGGTTCCGCAGGGCTCGCTCCTACAGGACCGATCGCCGGTAGCTTCAGCTTTCCGGGTTCGAAAGACGGCAGCGCCTGGGCGGCTGGCGCGGTAGGCGCGTCGGAGGTGAGCCTCGGCGCAGTAGAGGAAACAGGATGGTTCGACTCCGGCTTTGCGATGTCGTCCTGAGTGGTCACCACGGATGGTGAGACCGACTTCGGTCGCCGCTTGGATGGCGGGATGATGCTCGCCGCGCCATAGGTTCCGCCGTCGCCGACCTTCGCGGCGCTTGCCCGAACCTCTTCGATCTTCGCGCCGGGTGGCTCGCTCTTCGGTCTGTGCGCGGGCCGCGAGCTCTTGCGGTGCCTTGGCGGTGGCTCGCTTTCCTTTAGCGCGGCACGTGGCTGGGTCGGTGGCTCACTGTCGTACGGTTCCTCTTTCGGAATCTCGTGCGGCTTTGTCGGCAGGTCGCTCAAGCGATCGAGCTTCTCAGATAGGCTCGGCGCCATGCTGTACATCGTCGAGATCCCCTTCACCGGCGAGGCGAACGAGCTAGGCGCGGACGGTTTCTTCTCCGGAGCAGGCGGCGGAGGCCGTGACGTGCGGAACGGCCCGGTGCTATCCATCTCGCGGAGGATCGACTTGAGCTCGCCGCGCTCGTATTCGAGTGAGTGGTCCAAGCCGATGTCGATGACGACGAAGGCGTACTCACGCGTCCATGCGTGCCGGAGGATGTCGCCTCCGATCGCTCGGTGCGTCGCGATGCTTCCATCCGCTTCGAGCCAGTCGAATCGCTCCGCTGCGCCCCTAAGCTTCTCTTCGGAGCTGAACACCGCGAGCGCCTCTTCACCGTCGGCGTTGATCAGCGTACGGAAGCCCTCCGCGCGCGGCTCCCACGTCGCCAACCAGATCGGTCGCAGCGAAAGCGCTTCGAGCGCTTCTGACTTGGGCCCAGGGCCCTTTCCACCTTCGTTCAGCAGAACGAGGAACGCGTCGATGCCGCGATCATCCACTGGGCTTCCCATCCCGTTTACACCATCCACTTACCATTGTAATCCTGAAGGCGTACCGGAACGCAAGTTTTCTCTGACGCTTGACAGGCCTCCGTCGGCGGCTAGGCTCCGCGCCTGTTTTCCGGGCCCAGATAGCTCAGTTGGTAGAGCAGAGGACTGAAAATCTTCGTGTCCCTGGTTCGATTCCAGGTCTGGGCACCTAGGCTGGCCGGCGCCGGCGCCCCCACAGGAGGGCGAACAAGGCCAGGCTAGCCCAGGTGACAGCATGCGAGCTCGGGGCCGCGACCCCGCATCCGCACCCTCCTGGAGAAGCCACGGTGGCGTTGTGCTGTTGGAGGGCCTGGTCGATGGCTTCCGAGTTGTCCTGGACGACCGTCCCTGGTCCGCTCGTCGTCAACGCGAGGACTAGTGCGTTGGCGGGAGGCGCGTCGTCATCTCCCACGAGGAACGGCCACGGGTCGCCGGCGTTCAGTCGGACGGTGCGCCCGTCTTCGAGCTCGAAGCGCGAAGGTGCCTCCCACTCATAGATGCTCCGGTGACATTCGATCACCCGTCGAGCCGTGTGCAGGTTCGACACGTTCGGGAGATCAGGATTGAAATCAAACAATGGATCGAGGTCCATCTCCGGTGCCGACAGCGTCGTATAGAACCGGGTGACGTATGGACGTGACGTGATGAGCTCTTGTGTGGCGATCATCGGCTCCACCACTTCTTCTCCAAGGTCTTCGATGAACGCTTGCGTGTCGAGGCCTTCGATGGCTTCGGGGTAGCAGGCTGGGCATCCCAGGTACTCGTCCACATTCGTGCCCTCCGGAAGAAAGCGTTCGACCAAAGCGCGGAAGCCATCCCAGCCGCCAAAGCGAAAGCTGCTCTCTCGGACGACGTCGAGCGGCGTCAGTGCCGCGGAGCTCATTTGGAGCGCTTCCCAGTCCTCTCGTTCGAACTCCAAGATGACGATGTTTTCGTAGTCTTCGCTTGGGCCCGCGCGCTCGGACACGAAGCCTTGACCGCCCGCTTGATTGGCCGCCGCTACGACGACTTGGTTGTAGTTGCGGCCTCCATTGAGCCAGTCGATCAGCGCCTGGTTGAGCTCCAGCGCCTTGTAGTTGACCGGGACGGCCCGACTCTCGCCGAGCACCCAGACCATGACCCCCATATCGTCGTTTGCGGCCACTGCCGTCGGACGGATCGGGATCATCGGCTGGTCGGATTCGTAGGTGATGCGGATCGGCCGGATGGTTCCGTTGTCATTCCCTTTGGTGAGCCGGAATGCGATGAGATTCATTCCACCCTCCAAGTAGCTGCCGAGCAAGGACGCGATCTCGTCCGGATCTCCGCCGGGGGGCACCACATCGTACCCTTCCGCGGTCAGCCACTCGACGAGGACATCGCCCACGTTTTCGTAGCTCATGTCGGGCTCGATCACGACGAAGTCGTAAGGACCGACTGTCCCGGATGCGAGCACGTTGACCCCGCCCGAACCGCCTGCGCCTCCTGCGCCGCCGAAGTCGGCGACCGGACCGCCTGCGCCAGATGATGATGAGCTGCCCCGCACTTGCTTGCAATTCCCTTCGACGACGGTCGTGAAGGTGTACTGTGGATTGCTCGCTTGCTGAAGACGGGTGAACGCTAGATCCGAGGACACGTCGACCTCTGGGATCCCGGGCACCGGCAGCACCCACGCGAACTCCTCGGACGGGCCCTGGTATTGGATCTGTACGACGGCGGTCACCGTCTGATCTGCGTTCTTCGAGAAGATGATCCGCTCCGCCGCCTGATTGACGGGCGCTGACGCCGAACAGAAGAGCCCGCCGCAGGCCTGGGCGGGTTCGGGTCGAGCGACCAGGGCCAGCAAGAGAGCCGCTGAGAAACTAAGGATAAAGCGATTTCGGGACATTTTGGTCGTCCTTTCGAGGCGACGGGCGCAGATTGGCACAGTCGACGGTGGTTCCATCCATGAGAGGAGCAAGCGCCGTGCCACCACGAGCCGCGGCGCTAGTACTGTCTTCCTAAAGTGGTCTCCGTATTAGCGCTGGGGACGTCGGCGCCTTCGCGGAGCGCGAGGTACAGCGCGCCAAAGAGCAATGCGGACAGAGGCGCGCCGAACAGAAGACCAATCCCGCACAGCATGGCCGAGCCCGCTGCGATGAGGGTTGCGAGCAAGCCCACGCCGATGATCTTCCAGCGTTTGCCGCGCGCGATGCGCCAGGAGTACAAGACGGCGTCGACGGGTCCCGCGTCGTCGTTGAACGCGAGCTCTGCCTGCATGAACGCGATGCCGGTGGCGACGTACACGTAGATGGGCAGGAGTGCGGTGAATGCGATCAAGAAGGGTTTGCCGGCATCGTCGATGATCTCGCTCATCGGTGTGTTCAGGTCGATGGGGCCTACGAACATCAGAAGGATGATCATCACGAGCGGCAAGAGAATCAGCGCCGCGCCCAGCAGAACGGCGAGCGACTGAAGGATGTACTTCCAGATCTTCGACAGCTGGCTGAACAGCACACCGACGCTCATCGGCTCTTCCCGGAGCCCACGAATCGCCATTGCCCAGATTCCGAGCGTGAAGACGGCGGAGAGAACGAGCTGCACGAGGTACATGGCGACCTGCACGATGACGTTCACCGCCGTGAACGCGGCGCTCGCTTCGCCACTGCCGCCTTGGAATGCACTGAAGAACCCCCACACGACGTTCAGCGCGAACGGGATGCCAAAGCCTAGCAGCCAGTAGAGCAGCATCGCGAGCACCCACGTGCCGAGATCCCGCGACCAGGCGCTCGAGGCCTTCGACAGAAGGTCGGTTAGTGTGGCGGCTCTTAGTTCCAGCGGAAGCCTTCCATGGTTTGTTTGGCGCTGTATCGGGGCTCGAAGCCGGTGGCTTCTACGAATGCCTTGTTGTCGATGACGATCGGGTACTTCACATGTGCGATGGCGTCGTCTGGGAGGTACGGGAAGCCGAACCGGCCGAGGACCGTCGAGTAGAGGGGCCCAGGGATGGCGACCGCGCGCCGGCCGGTGGCCTCGCAAACCGTGGTCAGCGGAACCGGCGAAGGGCCCGCAACGTTGAAAACGCCCCGGAGTTGTTTCTCGACCGCGAGGGTGATCGCCTCCTCGGCGTCCCATTCATGCATGAGTTGGTAGAGCGGATCGAAGCCCAGCACGAGCGGCACGCGGCTCTTCGAAAGGAAGCCGGCGAGGGTTCCGCCGCGGCTCGGTCCGAGGAAGTAGCAAAGCCGGAGGACTGCAGTGTTCAGTTCGGGCCATCGCCAGAGCGCGCTGCCGGCGTAAAGGTCGGCAGCGACGAGATCCGCAAGCTCTTTGAAGGAGGCACCGGCAAGGGGAGGCTCGTCTTCCGTGTGGTAGAGCGGGGAATCCGGTGTCGCGCCGTACACGGTGTGACGGCCGACAAACACCGCCTGCTTCACGCCGTACTCGTGGCAGTACTCGAACAGCTTTCGGGTGCCGCCGAGGTTGATCCGGTAGCGCTCTTCGGTGTCGGTGGTGAAGTGGGTGACCGTCGCCATGTGAATGAGCGCGTCGGGCCGAGAGATTCGAAAGACGTCTTCCGCCGGGCGCTTCCGAATGTCGACCTGGTGCATCTCGACGCCTTCCGGCACATCGGGCCAGGGACGACGATCGATGCCGACGACCTGGTGTCCGCGCCGGGTAAGCCGATACGCGACGCCGCGCGCCAATGTGCCACTAATTCCGGTGATCAAGATTTTCATCGCCTGCCCTCTTTCTTGGGGTCCGGCATTCGCTCGAACATGAACGATCGGGGCCGAGCGTCGAGCCCCGTGCTGATCAGCCGCTCCATCGCGTGACGAACGTCATCGACGTACTGCTGAATCACGTGGTCTGGCTCGGATCCGTCGCCTTCGAAGTGCATGGGGGGCCCGTAGTAGACCTGGCAAGCCACCGGCAACGGAAAGAAGATCAGCTGGGGTGCCACCGGGACGAACGGCCCATTGACCAGCTTCGCGAGCCACTTGATGTGGAAGAGCTGCGGAAACGACTCTTCGCCACCGATGAACGCACACGGAATGATGGGCGTGCCCATCTTGAGAGCGAGCCGAATGAATCCGGTCCCGAAGCGAACCAGCTTGTATCGATCTTTGTAGAGCTTGCCGGCGCCGCGCGCGCCTTCGGGGAACACTGTCAACAAGCGCTCGTCGTTCAGCAACTGCTCCGCGTGTTCCGGCAGACCCGTGAGGTGGCCGAGTTTCCGCAGCGCAGGGCGCGCAAAGGGCGACCTCGTCAGGAAGTACTCCGCCATGCCCTGGCCGAGCCGGGGCGCCTCGTCGTTGAGCAAGAGCGAGGTCAGGATCATCGCGGCGTCGGCGCCGAGCCCGCCCGAATGGTTGGCAATGATGAGCCCCCTGCCCGTCGCGGGCACGTTCTCAAGACCGAACGCCGTCACCTTGAGGTAGTGACGGTATAGGTACGCCATCGGTGAGTAAGCACGCGTGAGGGCCTTCTTCGAAAGCCCGAAGCGATCGAAGCCGTAGTCGTCGAACTCGATCGGGAGGCGGTCTACGTTCCGCCTGACTTGTGGATCATCCAGGAGTGACATGGTCCGCACGCTGAGCGACTCAACGTTTAGTCAAATAGCCCAACTTAGTGACCGAAGCGAGCCTGCCGCGAGGCTTACTTGATGGGCTTCCATAGGGGACGCTTGAAGCACCAAAGCGTTGAGCCCTTGGTTCCGGCGGAAGTCACGAGCTCCCAGCCTTGCTCCCCCATCTTGTTGGAGCGCTCGGTGACATCCGCAACGCCCGTCGCCTCGAAGCACTGGTACTGCCATTGGCTCTTCTTGGGCGGGCTCTCGGCTGCGACCGGGTTGGCCTCCGAGATGAACGTGCCCGCGACGAAAGCTCCCACTAGAAACACAGCAACGATGATGGCTCTCATGTCCCTACCTCCTCAGAGCTGGGCTTATATCACGCGGTTTAGCCCCGAATCATCCTTTCTTGCCCTGTAGGGTCGCGATTTGCTAGCTTGTCTGTATGCAGTTAC
>JBGUEF010000101.1:0-9723 GCA_041821485.1 Deltaproteobacteria bacterium | reverse complement strand
GCGTTGACTACCTTCGCGGACGAGAGCCCTTACTTCCTCGTCGACGACCTCGATCCTGATTGCAGCCAGGTGCTGGCCGAGGTCACGACCCAGCCGGTTGGCGGCGTCCGCATGCCGGTCGGGCTTGGATACTGGAGCAGCGCGGAGGCCGACTGCTTCCGCTCGTATCTGCACGAGATGTATCCGCAGTAGCGGGCAACTCACGTAAGGTCAGCCGCGCTCGGCGCGGCGGATGCCGAGGTTGACGATCTTCTGCAGCAAGGCTGGGTAGTCGATTCCGGCCGCCTTGGCGGCACTGGCAAACTCTTCGCCCTCGCCGATGTCGGGATTGGGATTCGCTTCCAGGAAGTAGAGCTCACCCGACTCGTCGAGGCGAAAGTCGATTCGCACGCAGCCATCGGTGCCGAGGCGCCGGCAGATGCGGCGCGACAGCCTGGCGATTCGCCGTTCCATCTCCTCGGAGAGCCCCTTGGCGCGTCCAATACGAATGCCATGCTTCTCCTGGTACTCGAGGTCCCACTTCACCTTGCGGGTGGCGATCTTGGGAGCGTCCTCCGGGAGCTTGTCGAGAAAGATCTCCCAGGTCGGGAGCACTTGTAGCCGGTGGTTCCCGAGGACCGACACGTAAAGCTCGCGGCCCGGGATGTACTGCTCGACGACGGCATCGGTTCGGATCTTGTCGTGGATGAACGAAACCCTTTCTTCGAATGCCTTGTCGCTGTTCACCAAGGAAGCCTGGGCGATTCCGTAGCTTCCTTCCTCGATCAGTGATTTCACGATGAGTGGAAACTCGAGCCTCGCTGGCCGCTTGATCTTCCGGTAGCGTGGGAAGACACGGAATCGCGGCACTCGAATTCGGTGGTAAGCGAGGACCTTCTTCGACAGCGCCTTGTCGCGGGCTAGAAGAAGCCCGCGGGGGTTGCATCCGGTGTAGGCGGTCCGCTGGAGCTCCAGGTAACCGACGACATGCGCGTCGAAGATTGCTTCGCCATCGAATTCCTCTAGGAGATTGAAGACGACGTGAGGCTTGAACTCCTCGATCGCGGTCCGAAGCGGGGCCAGCTCGTCGCTCAGGCCGACTACTTTCACGTCGTGTCCAAGCCAGCGCAGCCCCTCGCGCACGTCGAACTCGGTCTTGAACGGGGCGATCTCTGCAGGGGAAAGCGTGCTGATGTCTTCGGGGGGGATGAGACTCTGGTGCACGAGAACGATGATTCGCCGTCGCTTTAGAGTGGATGCCATGTATCCCGCCGGTGCAGAAGGTGCACTGTGTGCACCGTCAACATGATGGCAAAGTCGAGCTTCGTTTGACGCTCCCCCTTGATGAGTCGCAGCCTCAGCTCACGACACCGGCCCATGATATCACGAAGCACCTGATCGACGGTGAATTGATACTCGCCCGTGAAAAGGGAGATTTGCTCGCGAATTTGCCGGCGGTTGCGGCGTAGAAACGAGGCGGCCGTCTCGTTGTTCCGGTAGCGCGCGGAGTCGCTGAAGATCTTGAGCAAGTCCCGATCGTACTCGTCGCTGAAACCGGGGCTGTAGTGTTCCTGACGCCGCTCGTAGTGACGCCGCAGCGTATGCCGGAGCCGGGGCAGGGAGTAGGGGCGCGCGCGCGAGCTCACCTGGGGCTTCTTGCTCGAGAGGTCTGCGACGAGCTCGTCGATGTACTCGAGCTTGCCGAGCGCTGACGACTGCTCGTACTGTCGTCGCCAATTCGATCGAGGCGCAAGCCAGACCGCAAACGTCTCGGCGAAGTCTTCAACCGGATGCGCCTGCGCATACCAGCCATCCAGGTGTTCGACGAAACCCTTGCTCGACGGGTTCGGGCGATAGAAGTCGGGGTAGGGTTCGGATGCGCGGCCAAAAGCGCGCTGCCAGAGCTTGCGCCGCTGAAGGTTGTAGGCGTGCTGCAACGCGTGCCCAGCCTCGTGACGGAGAAGGCGCATGCACTCCACACGCGTGCCTCCCTCCACCTCGAACATCATCTGCCGCTCGAGCCGTATGAGTCGCGGATGCGCCAAATAGAAAGGAATGCCGACCCCGGGGATGCCGTCGGGCGAGCACCATTCGTCACTCAGCCAAGCGTGAAGACGAAAGCGGCGAAGCCCCGACGCATCGAGCTCTTCGCGGAGGCGCCCTACGCAGTCTTCGAGCCAGGTGTCCTGCACGGTGAGGCCGAGGTCGCTCAGGCGAACATCGAGGAGCTCCTCGGTCGGCAGGTTTTCCCAATCGACGGGCACAGCCCGAGCAGCTTGACGGATCTATCTTTGCTGGACAACAGCCGCGCCGGGGAGGCGCTACCAGGGAAGCCGTTCGCCGTTGGCGTGCCAGAAGCCCCCAGAGTCCTGGAGGCGAAGCTCGTCGATGCGCGCGATCAAGCCTTCTGCGGACTCCGACACGGGGATGCCGTGCTGTCCGGTCATCTCGGTCGCGACCATGCCGGGGTGCAGAATCGCGACTGGAATGCCTTTGGCGCGAAAGTCGTGCGCCAGGTTCACACCAGCCATGTTCAGGGCCGCTTTCGACATTCGGTAGCCGTAGTAGTTGCCGGACCCGTTGTCGTCGATCGAGCCCATCCTGCTGGTCATGAGGATGATCTTGGAGCCCTGCACGAGGTGACTCTGCATGATCGACGTGACCTGCAATGCCCCGAGTGCGTTGACCTCGAACTGCCTTCGGATCCGGTCGAAATCGAGATCGTCGAAGGTTTCGTTCTCGAAGATGCCTGCGTTGTTGATCAGGACGTCGATCCTGGTCTCGCCGAGGTCCCGCGACACGTTTTCGAGTGCTGCCCGGTCAGTGACGTCCACCCCCTCGAACAGCCGAACGCCAAGCCCTCTGAGCTCGGGGCTTGCGTTGCGACAAAGGGCGATCACCTCATCGCCGCGCTCGGTCAGCTGCCGGCTGAGCTCGAGACCGATTCCCTTGTTTGCGCCTGTGATCAGTACCGTTGTCATGAAGCCTTCCTTGCTCGGAAGGCTATCATAGGGCCGCTAGCGAGTTGTCCAGTGCGAACGCCTCATCGGATGGGAACGCAGAGCCGATCGCCCGCGATGACCTCGCAGCCGAACCCGGCCGGCACATCGCAGTCGGCGTCGATTTCGCACCGTTCGATACATACACGTGAGGTGATCGGTCCGCCGAGGATTGCATGATCCAAGCATGCGCCGGGCAAGCCGTTGAACTCAGACACCGGGCAATCGAGGTCGTCGAAGCAGCCGACCGTGCAAATCGCGTTCACGTAATCGGTGTAGCGATCGGCCGGCAGCGCGAGCTCTTCGCAGTACTCTCCCGGGAAACAGTCAACGCTTGAGTAACAGACCTCATAGGTGATTGACTTCGGCTGCGGCTCGAAGATGTCTTCATAGTCCCCGACGAAAATGCACCCCGAGAGACCGGTAGCAAGCGCGGCGATCCCCAACCAAGCAAAACGTAAGTTCGTAATAAAGCCCATGGCGAATGTCCTCTCTTCTCAGATAGACGTTCGCCCACCGTCCCCCATTCATCGGGGCGCAAGACTCAAAATCGCCTGGTTTCGCTGCTAAAGGCTGACGTGAACCTGGTGGCCCTCGTAGGCCGCGATGCCTTCGTCGACCTTGTGACCGAGCTCTCGGGCCAGCACGAGCAAGGCGCGCGCCACTGCGAGCTCGTCGCCGATCATGGGCCGATCTGGGTCATCGGGACTGCGCTGGGCCTTTCCCGTTGCGGTGAGCTCCTCGCCTTCGATCATGAGACTAGCAGTCGCGCTGGTCAGGTGACCTTCCTCGATGACATCGAGGTTCACTGTAAACCGCTTTGCTGTGGTCATGGGACACCTCCTCGGGCCAGTGACCATCATAAGGAATTCGAGCAGCTCGGTCTACGGGTTTTGCGGCGTCAGATGCCGGGCTGCTCGGAGGGCCGAGTAGACGCAGTCGGCGATCGATAGGCCGCTGACGTACTGGCGGGAGCAGATTCCGACGGCGTTTCTGCCAGCGGCGTAGAGGCCGGGGACGACGCCCCCATTCTCGCTCAAAACTTGGCCGGTCTTCTCGTCTACCGCGAGGCCGCCTAGCGTCATCACCGCGCACAGATGCGTCTTCGAGCCGAGGGAGCAGTCGATCGCGTAGTACGGTCCATCCGGTAGCGGGCGCATGCTGTCACCGGCCTTGTGGAAACGATCCGAGCGCTCCCCTTTCGCCGCCGCATTGTACTCGTCGAGCGTCTCTTGGAGCGTATCGCGCGGCACATCGAGCATCTTGGCCAGGGCGCTGACGTCCTTCGCCTTCTTGCAGTTGAGGTAGAGGTTCATGAGCGCGGTCGCGCGCTGAAACCACTGAAGCTTGCCTGGTTTCGACTGCTCGTGAGCAAGCTTCTTGAGGTCCTGGTCGATGATCAAGGTCGCGACGCCGTGGTTCTCCTCGACCATGGCCTCGCCGATTTTCGCCCCGTACCAGAACTCGTTGGCGAACCGCTGGCCCCTGTCGTTGATCAGCAAGCCCTCGGCGAACGCGTTGGGCGGGTAGAGAAAACGCCACGCCGAGGCCCTGTCCATTTGGTCGAGCCTGCCGCCGACACTTTGGCCGAGCTGAATCCCTACTCCGTCATCGCCCGCGGTGCCGAGCGGCAAGCCGGGAACGAACTCCGGCACGTACTGGGCTGCCATCTCGCGGTTGAAGATGAACCCGCCCGCGCACAGGACGACCCCGCGCGTGCATCGAATCCGCCGCGACGCCGAGTGCTTGTTCTCGATTCGGTCGCAGCGCCTGCGCAGCCAGGCTGCGAATCCGGTCGCGATCTTGCCGATGAGGAGTTCGAGGCGGTGCAAGTGTCGGTGGATCGCTCGCCACGCGCGCGACGGTAGATATTGATACTCGAGCCCCACTACTCGCCCGGATCCGTCGACGATCAGCCGACGAACGCGTGACTGAAGCTCGATTCGTACGCCTTCATCGATCGCGGTCTGCCGCAGAGGCTCGGTGATGCTGGCGCCTGGGAACGCTCCGCCGTCGGCGCGGTGGCCTCTTTGCGCCGGCGTCGCGTGATCACTGTAGGGAGGGAAGGTTTCGTTTCCGGAATAGTAGAGATGGTACTCTTTGGCCGGATACGAGGTTTTCACGGGACAGAGGTTGGGCAGAAACGGGACGCCACGGTCGGTCAGCCACTTCACGTCGGCCGCGCTCGTTTCGCAGAAGTCCCGCAGGGTCTCTTCGGAAACCGCGTCCTGCACTTCCATCGACAGATAGCGGTACATGTTCTCGACGGTGTCTTCGACACCAGCGGCTTCCTGGATGTGGGTTCCCCCGCCGGCATAGAAGACGCCACCGCTGATTGCGGTCGCGCCGCCCCCTTCGAAGCGTTCCAACAGAACGACGTCGGCGCCGCGCTCGCGGGCTTCGATGGCGGCGGTGATTCCCGCCGCGCCT
The DNA here is from genome assembly GCA_041821485.1 of Deltaproteobacteria bacterium. Lineage (GTDB taxonomy): Bacteria > Myxococcota_A > Polyangia > Polyangiales > Houyiibacteriaceae > SG8-38. The sequence goes on along the minus strand of JBGUEF010000101.1, from coordinate 4,315 downwards.
AGACCGACGACGACCAGTTCGGCCGTCTCGTCCCAGTGCTCGTCGTCCGCATTTTCGACTACGACTGGAGTCAGGTTGCTCATTTGGACGGCGGACGCTAGCACGCCGGTTCGAGGTCCGCAGCGACTCATGGAGCTCCCCACCGATCCCCGTCAAGTCGGTCCGGTCTGCCTGGTGACCGGCGGCAATGGCTACGTAGGCAAGCACCTCGTCCGGCGCTTGTTGGAGCTCGGTTGCGAGGTTCGCGCCCTCGATCTGGCGCCGTTCGAGGGCGATCCGCGCGTGACGAGCATCGTCGGAGACGTCCGCCAAGTGAGCGACATGGGGCCGGCGTGCGAAGGTGTCGACACGGTGTTTCACGCCGCCGCGATCATCAACACGCTGACCCTCGCGCGTCCGAGCGTTCGGCGGCAGGTGTATGGCGTCAACGTCGAGGGGACCCGCTGCGTCATCGAGGCGTGCCGGGCCGCTGGCGTGAAGAAGCTCATCTTCACCAGCTCGATCACGGTGGCAGTAGACCGCCCGATTCGCGAAGGAGATGAGAGCGCCCCTTACGTGGGAACCGACGGCCTTCCCGACCTCTACTCACAGACCAAGAGCCGAGCCGAGAAGCTCGTGCTCGAAGCCGACGATCCCAACGGCCTGCGCACGGCTGCGGTTCGTCCCGGCGGAGTTTGGGGTCCGGGGGAGGGCGCGATGATGGTGCGTGACTTTCTCGAGCACCTCGCAGCCGGTCAGTTCAAGCTCACCATAGGCGATGGCAGTTCGGTCACCGACAACGTGCACGTCGATTCGGTCGTCGATGTGCATTTCCTCGTGGCGCAGAAGCTGACGGACGACCCCGAACTCGTCGCTGGTGAGGCGTACTTCGTGAGCGACGGCGAGCCGATCAATCCCGTCACCTGGTACCGTCCGATCGTCGAAGGGCTCGGCTACTCTTGGCCCAAGTGGCACATTCCACGCCCGCTGGCGTATGCGGTCGCGTACGTCGGAGAGGTCGTGCACTACCTCGGGGGCCCCTTTCCAACGGTCACGCGACGTGGAGTTCTTTCCATTTGCCGTGATGCGTCGTTCCGCGTCGATAAGGCGCGCGCTCACCTCGGTTATGAACCGCGAACGAGCGCGGCGGAGGGGATCCCCGAGTTGATGCACGAGTTTCAGGCGACGCACGACCGCTTGAAGGCGGCGCGATGATCAAGCTCATCTACTTGCTCTGGCCACGCCAACCCATGGCCCCTGCCAATCGTCGCGTCACGCTGCTCGACCAGTGCGCCCCGAAGCTACTGGAATCCGGAGCGCGGTACCTCCTGATGAACATCGATGACGACATGGCCACGGTGCCATCGCCGACACCAACCACGAAGCTCACGAATCCCTTCGCCGCCGAGGTCAGCATCTGGGTGGAGGACCTGAACACGCGGTGCGCCCTGGAGGGGATCCTGCTCGACGCGGGTTTCAAGATCGCCGGGTACCGTGTCCGTGAGCACCTCTACACCGACTACGGCGGCAACCCTCACGGAGCTTCCCGCGACTGGCCCGACGGAGAGCGTTCTCCTTACGTCATCTCGGTCACCCCTTTGGAGCGTCCAAAACGCATCCCAAAGGATCGGTGGATGCGGCACTGGTTCAATCGCCAAGGGCCGATGTCCGAGAAGATGCAACCCCGCAGCCGCTACGTGCGGAACGTCGTCGACGAGATACTGACGCAGGGTGCCCCCCCCTATGAGGGGATTGTCGAGGAATCCTGGCCGTCCGCGAAACACATGACCAATCCCTTCCTGTTCTACGGTGCCCGTAACCGGTTCGAGGTCCTCAAGAACATGGCGATCATGTTGCAAAGCGTCGCCGCGTTTCTCCCAATCTGGAAAATTACGAGCGTCACTATGAGCGAGTATTTCGTCCGCAGTCCGCACTCCTGAAATGGCGTTTTGTGCTGGACGGCCGACCGGCGTCTGTGGGTACACTCGCCGCTCCAATGCAAACCGATCGACGTGATTTCCTGAAGCTGTCGATGGCCGGCGCCGCGGCGCTGTCGACGATGAGTGCTGGCGCAACCTTGTCGGGTTGCACTTCCAGTGGGCCGGCGTCCGGTATGAAGCTCCTTCGCCCTGAGGACGTGGCGCTCCTGCGCGCCCTCACACCGGCGGTGATGAAAGGGAAGGTCGCGCCCGGTGACACCGCTGCCATCGATCGGACGCTGCAGTCGTTCGACACCTTGCTGGTAGACCTCTCGGAGCCGGTCGTGGCGGGCGTGCACCAGGCGTTTGATGTGTTGAGCTTTGGGCTCACTCGGGGTTTGACGACTGGGCAGTGGTCGGCTTGGTCCAAGGCGTCTTTGGAAGACGCGGAGAGCGCCCTTGCTCGCTTGCGCGACAGCAGCATCGGCTTGCTGAACGCGATCTATTCGGCAGTCATTAGGCTCATCATCAGTGCCTGGTACCTCATTCCCGAGAACGCGGCGACGACGGGGTACCCCGGTCCTCCCAAGAAGGTGGTAGGCAAAGTGCCTGCCGCCGCTCCGGCCGAGGAGGTGGCGCCGTGACCGACCTGTCGACGATCACCTTCGGAACCAACACCGATCCCTATAACAAGGCAGCCGAGCGCGGCTGGGACATTACCGATGCCAGCCAACTGACCTCTTCACTCGAGCTCGAGGCCGACGTGGTCATCGTAGGGACGGGGGCCGGCGGAGGCACCGCTGCCGAGACACTCAGCAAGGCCGGGTTGAGCGTCGTGCTCCTCGAAGCGGGGCCGCTCAAGACCTCGAGCGAGTTCGACATGCAAGAGCGCGCCGCCTATCGCGATCTTTATCAGGAAGGCACCGGGCGCGGCACCAAAGACGGAGGCATGGTGATCTTGCAGGGCCGTTCGGTGGGAGGCTCGACGACGGTCAACTGGACGACGAGCTTTCGGACGCCACCCGAAACCTTGAAGTTTTGGGCAGAGCACATGGGTGTGAGTGGCTGCTCCGTCGAAGAGATGGCGCCGTACTTCGAGCACATGGAGGAGCGGCTCAACATCCATGAATGGCCGCAAGCCCCGAACAACAACAACGCGATGTTGCAACGGGCTGCCGAGAAGCTCGGCTACCCATGGGCGACCATCCGCCGCAACGTGCGTGGCTGCCTCAACCTCGGCTACTGCGGGCTCGGGTGTCCCGTCGACGCGAAGCAATCGATGCTCGTCACGACCATTCCTGGCGCCCTGGATAACAAGGCCAAGCTCGTTCATCGCGCGCGGGTCGTTCGCATTCTGCGCGACGGCGACGTCGTCACAGGCGTCGAAGCGGAGGCTCTGACTTCCGATGTGAGAGGCGCGACCGGGCAGAGGATCACGGTCCGGGCGACGCGGACGATTTTGGCCGGCGGTGCAATCAATACGCCCGCGATCTTGTTGCGGTCCGACGTTCCCGATCCGCACGGACGCATTGGCAAGCGAACGTTCCTGCACCCGACGACGCTGACCATGGCGATCTACGACCAGCTGATCGATCCGTACTACGGCGCGCCGCAGTCGATCTATTCCGACCACTTCCAGTGGCAGAATGTCCATACGGGGCCGGTCGGGTTCAAGCTCGAGGTGCCGCCGCTCCAGCCGGCCTTTGCGGCGGGGTTCTACGCGGCGGCGGGGGAGCAGATCACCCAGAGCATGGACAAGCTCAACCACACCCAGTGCATGATCGCGCTCATGCGCGATGGCTTCCATGAAGAAAGCCAGGGTGGCGCCGTCGAGATCAACGACAAGGGTCAGCCGATACTCGACTACCCGATCAACGGCTACCTGTTGGAAGGCGTGCGCCGCGCGTTCAACATCATGCTCGAGATGCAGTTCGCAACCGGCGCCAAGTCCGCACGCCCCGCACACAAGCAGGCCAAGCACTACATGTCCTGGAACGAAGCCAAAGCGGCCGTCGCTGAGCTCGACGTGGCCGCACACAAGTCAACGATCGGCAGCGCACACGTCATGGGCGGCTGCCCGATGGGCAACGATCCCAAGAAGAGCGTCACCAACGTCGACGGCAAGTTCCACCATCTCGACAACCTCTACATCATGGACGGCTCCCTCTTCCCCACCAGCATAGGCGCCAACCCTCAACTCTCGATCTACGGCCTGGCCTACAAACTCTCCACCGCCCTCCTCACCCACTTCCAAGCCTAGGCGATGGAGTCCAAAAAAAGGGGACAGTCCCCTTTTTCGACGGGTTAATTACTGGGGGCGGTTTGGCCCGAAAAAGGGGACAGTCCCCGTAGGAATCTCAGTAGGGCCTCGTTGACCGCTTTGGGTTGTTCTTGTTGGGCGAAGTGGCCGGCGTTCG
>JBGUEF010000100.1:0-9910 GCA_041821485.1 Deltaproteobacteria bacterium | reverse complement strand
GCTTGCATAGCAGCGATCCGCGCACGCGCCGAGCGGTCGTTCAGGCACTCGCGATGGCAAACGCCACCGACGTGGCGCATCTGATTGGCTATGCCGTCGCGGACGAGGACATCGACGTTCAAATCGCGGCGGTCCGAACGCTGGGACAGATGAGTACCGTCGAAGCCAATGTCCCGCTTGGCACCGCCCTCGATTCGCCATTCCCTCCGATCCGGGCTGAGGCCGCCCTTGCTCTCGGACGGCGTGAAGCCAGTGACGCCATTCCCCGAATTCGGGCCTTGCTAGAAGACCGGGAGCCTGTGGTCATCGCCGCGGCGCTCGACGCCCTTGCGTGGTTGGGGGATCCCGAAGTCGCCGCCGCGGCGGAGCGCGCGCTCTCTCACGCCGACGACGAGGTATTTCAAGCCGGTCTCCGCGCGGCTCATACGTTGCCCACGCGTGACGCCGAGCGGCTCGTGGGTCTGGGCCTCCAACATTCGGCCTGGAATGTTCGCATGTTGGCGATCAAGCTTCTGTTGGCTCTCGACACCGAGCGCACCCGCGCGCTCTTGACCGAGGCGCTCGCGGGCGAGAGCGATTCCATGGTCAGGCACGCTATCGAGAGCGGCCTGCTCGGAGACTAAAGTGACCTTGCTGCACGACGTAGGGCCAACCCTCGACCTCAAGGAATTCCGCCTCCTTCGGGATTTCGTCAACCACTTCTGCGGCATCTACTTCGCGGACGACTCGGCTTACATCGTCGAGCGGCGTCTCCGGGAGCGCCTTCGCGACCTCGGCATCGATGATTTCTCCGAGTACTACCGCTACCTGCAGTACCACCCGAGAGCGGACGCAGAGCTCGAGGCCGCCGCCGAGGTGCTCACGACCAACGAAACCTACTTTTTCCGCGAGGCATACCAACTTCGAGCGTTCACCGATGAGATTCTTCCCGTCGTTCGGGGCCGCGCGCTCGCTCGCCGATCGAAGCGGCTCGACATATGGAGCGCGGGGTGCTCGAGCGGGGAAGAGGTCTACACGATTGCGATGCTCGTCGATGCGACCGGTCTCTTCGAGGGTTGGGACATTCGAGTGTTCGGAAACGACATTTCTCGCCGCGTACTACGGAAGGCTCGCGGAGCCACGTACAGCTCGGCGAGCTTCAGGGCAATGATTCCAGACTACGAGCGCTACTTCATCGACACCGATGAGGGTAGACAGGTTCATCCGCGCATTCGGTCGATGTGCCATTTCGGGCACCTCAATCTCATGAATCAACGGCGATCGGCGATCGTCGGGCGGGTGGACGTCACCTTCTGTCGAAACGTTCTGATCTATTTCGACGACGCGTCGCGCCGCAAGGTTCTCGATTCCATTTACGAGCGGTTGAACCGCGGCGGCTACTTGCTCCTCGGTCATAGTGAGTCGCTTCTTCAGTCGAGCACGGCATTCGAAATTGCGCAGCTGTCCACCGATATCGTCTACCGGCGGCCCATCCCCTACACCGATTTGCCTCCGAGGAGGCTGTAGGTGAGGGAGCTCCGCGCACTGGTCGTAGACGACTCTTCGCTGAATAGGCGCACGATCGCCGCGATCCTTCGGGAGATTCCCGGCGTCTCGCAGGTCGATGTCGCAAACGACGGTGCGGACGCGTTGCGGGTGGTCGAAGGGAACCCGCCAGACTTCATCACCTTGGACCTGGAGATGCCGCGGCTGGATGGGTTCGAGTTTCTTCAGCTCTTGATGGACCGCCATCCTTTGCCCGTGGTGGTGGTCTCCGGGCTTTCGGCGAAGGAGAACGTCTTCCGCGCGCTCGAGCTCGGGGCGATCGACTTCCTCGAGAAACCTCAGGGCGAGGACGCGCCACTCGAACACCTTAGGAAGCAACTCGCCGAAAAAGTACGGGTGGTCCAGCAACTATCACCGCTGGCGCTTCGCAGAACGACCCTTGGTGGCTTGGCGCTCGACGCGGAGGTTCGCGAACCGCGAACCAACGAACGAGAGCCCTCTGTTCTCAAGAGGGTTCCCAGCAAGGTCATCGTCATCGGCGCATCCACCGGCGGTCCAAAGGCCTTGGTTACTTTGTTCCGGCATTTGCATGATGACGTCGACGCCGCCCTGGTCATCGCGCAGCACATGCCGCCGCGATTCACCCAAACGTTTGCTGCGCGCCTCGATCGAACGGGCGTGGTGCAGGTTTCGGAGGCCAAACAGTACGAGCGTCTCGCCCGGGGGCATGCCTATGTATGCCCGGGGGGTCGATGTATCGAGGTCGTTCCCTCGGACCGTGGACCGGCCATCCGCGTCGTCGACCCCAACAAAGGTTCTCACTACATCCCCTCGGTCGATCAGCTCTTCAGCTCTGCGGCACGTGTGCTCGGTGATAGAGCGATCGCCGTCGTGCTCACAGGGATGGGGGATGACGGTGCGGCTGGGGTGCGCGACATCTCCGCTCGTGGCGGACAGGTGTTGGTCGAAGCCCCGGAGACTGCGGTTGTTTCGGGAATGCCTCTGGCCGCGCAGCGGTCCGGGGTACGGCATCAATCACTCGGGATTTGGGCCCTCGGCGACATGCTTGCTGAGCTCGCTCGGCCAAATGGCAAATGAGACTCGAACTTTGAGCACACCGCGTCGTATCGTAGGATTGAGTTAGCTATGCGTCGGTACCGCTGCCTCGTAGTCGAAGACTCTAAGACCATGCGCAACATGCTGTCGGAGTCTCTCCAACGAATTCCAGGAATGGAGGTCGTCGAGGCCGAGAACGGCCTAGCGGGTATTCGTGCGCTCGCTGCACAGCGATTCGACCTCGTATTGACCGACGTCAACATGCCGGTGATGGACGGCTTGAAGCTCGTGCGGCACGTTCGAGCCGATCCGCGACACGAAAAGACGCCTATCGTGATCATCACCACGGAAAGCGCGCCGAACGATCGGGATCGCGCGTTGGCGTTGGGTGCAAACGCTTATATCGAAAAGCCAATTCAAGCGCCGCGCGTGATCCGTGCCGTGAAGAAACTGCTCGAGGTTTGACGGCTATGGCCGACGATGAATCCCAGCCCCCAGGCAAAGGCATCTTGCACCCGGAGGGTATGCAGGCTGTGCGGGACCTGGCAGCTGGCATCGTCCACGAGGTCAACAACATCCTCGGGGTGATCATCGGCAACGCACATCTGGCTAAGAAGAACGCTTCGAATGTGGAGGCGCTCGAGAAGTACATGGGCGAAGTCCGCAACGCCGCGGAAGACGGGCGTGAGCTCATGCGCGACCTTTCGGTCCTCGCCGGACAGGAATCGGTGCGGGCGCGGGCGCTTTCCCTCAACGATCTGGTGACCAACGCCGTTTCGGAGATCGGCACGACCATCGATCTCGACCTGAGTGCCGAAGACTCGACGGTCCAGCTCGATATCTGGTCGGCAAAGGAGGCGCTGGCGGGCGTGGTGCAGTTCATGGCGAAGGCCAAAGCCGTGACATCGATCCGTATTGCCACACGCGTCGTTGGGGCCGCCGCTGCGCTGACCATCGAGGATGACGGCGCGAGCCCGAGCGAGAAGGAGCTCCGCGCGCTGTTTGCGCCATTCGCGAAGCTCGATCGCCGTCCGAAAGTAGGGCTCGAGCTGACCCAGCTCGCAGACTTAGCGTCGCGGTCGGGCGGCTACGTCACTGCGGGCGTGCGCGAGCCGCGCGGTCTTCGCATCGTGTTGACCTTGCCGGTGGCCGAGCGCCCGGCTTCAGGAGACGGTCCAGGTGTGCCCTTGTCGAAGAAGGGCATGTAGGTCCGGCTCGCCGAAGCGCTCTTCCGCAAGCTCGCGCTGAACTTGGACGCTCTGGTTGTAAACGGGGCCCGGCTGACGGTAGAGTACGCCGAGCGCTACGACCTCAGGCAGGTCGGTGAGCATCCAAGCGAGCGATGAGTTGGTTTCGTCGTGAATGACGATGTCGGCTTCGGTGACCCCGTCCTCGCCGATCGTCACCACCTCGAGGCTGAGCGTCTCTGGCTTCAACCGGAGGCCCTTTTCGCCGTTGGCGCCGAACTTCATGGGTTGCCCGTGCTCGAGCCACAGCTGGTAGGCGGGACCGGTCTTTCGATCCGTGATCAGATCGAAGACGCCGTCGTTGAAGACGGGGCAGTTCTGGAGGATCTCGATGAACGACGCGCCCTCGTGCTGGCGCGCTGCGCTCAACGCGTCGGGAAGCTTCTTCGAGGTGTCGAAAGCGCGAGCCACGAAAGTCGCGCGTGCCCCCAACGCGAAACGCGCCGGCACCACTGGCTGGTCGATCGAGCCGAGCGGGCTCGAAGGAGTGACTTTGCCGACCTGCGACGTCGGCGAGTACTGCCCCTTCGTCAAACCGTAAATCTGATTGTTGAACAGCATGATCTGTAGATCGATGTTGCGGCGCAACACGTGAAGCAGGTGGTTGCCGCCAATGCTCAGCCCGTCACCGTCACCGGTGATCACCCAGACGTCGAGCTCCGGGTTAGCGAGCTTGAGTCCTGTCGCGATCGCAGGTGCGCGACCGTGGATCGTGTGAAACCCGTAGGTGTTCATGTAGTAGGGGAACCGGCTCGAGCAGCCGATGCCGGAAATGAACACGGTGTTCTCCGGGCTCGATCCAAGGCTCGGCAAGGTGCGCTGCACCGCGGCGAGGATCGCGTAGTCGCCACATCCAGGGCACCAGCGAACTTCCTGATCGGAAGAGAAGTCTTTGCGGGTGTATTCTTTTTTGGGAGTGTTGGGACTCATATTGCGCTCCCGTGCAGACGCTCTTCCATTGCTTGGATGAGGCCGCCAATGTGGAAGGGCAGCCCGGTCACTCTGGGCAAGCTTACAGCGTCGACTGGGTACTCGGCCCGAAGCAGCTTCACCAGCTGTCCGTTGTTGAGCTCCGGGACCAGGACGGTATGAAACGACGCCAGCAGGCTGCCAAGCCCCTCCGGAAGGGGCCACATGTTGCGAAGGTGCAGGTGCGATATTTGGTGGCCCTTCTCGCGCAGCACGCGTACCGCCTGGCTGATCGAGCCGTAGGTCGATCCCCAGCCGACGACCAACAAGTCGCCGTGGTTGTCGCCCTGGTCGACCCTTGCGGGCGCGATGTCCCTCGCGATTCCGGCAATCTTGTCGTGCCGAACCGCGGTCATCAGATGGTGGTTGTGGGGATCATAGGAAATGTGGCCGGTGGCCCGGTCCTTTTCGAGCCCTCCGATGCGGTGCTGGAGACCGGGCGTGCCGGGAACGGCCCACACGCGGGCTAGAGTTTCCTCGTCTCGCGAGAAGGGATGGAAGCCCTCGGGCTCGTCGTGGAACGCGACCGGGAACGGCTTGAGCGCGTCGAGGTCAGGGAGCAGCCAAGGCTCTGCACTGTTCGCGAGGTAGCCGTCACTGAGCAAGATGACCGGCGTCATGTAGGTCACCGCAAGGCGAATCGCTTCGATGGCCATGTGGTAACAGTCGCCCGGTGTTGCGGCGGCCAGCACTACGAGTGGCGCGTCGCCGTTGCGCCCCCAGACCGCCTGGAAGAGATCGGATTGTTCGGTCTTCGTCGGAAGCCCGGTCGAAGGCCCGCCACGCTGGACGTTGACGACGACCAATGGCAGCTCGGCCATGATCGCCAAGCCAATCGCTTCGGACTTCAATGCGACGCCAGGACCGGACGTGCCCGTGACACCGATCGAGCCACCGAAGCTCGCTCCGACAGCGGCCGCGACCGCCGCAATCTCGTCCTCTGCTTGGAAGGTCGTCACCCCGAAATGTTTGAGACGCGCCAAGTTGTGCAGCAGACTCGACGCCGGCGTGATCGGATAGGAGCCGTACATCACCTGGAGGCCGGCAAGCTTCGCGCCCGTGACGAGGCCCCACGCCGTCGCTTCATTTCCACTGATGTTGCGGTATTCGCCAGGTGTCAGATTGGCCGGGGGCACCTGGTACGCGTTGATTCCGTGGGGCAATTCCGCGTTTTCGCCGTAGATGTGGCCGGCGTTGAGTGCGGCGATGTTCGCCTCGGCGATCTTGGGATGCTTGGCGAACTTTCCTTTGAGCCACGAGATCGTCTGCTCGCGTTCCCGGCCGAAGAGCCAGTACATGAGGCCCAAGGTCCACATGTTCTTGCAGCGGTGCGCTTCTTTGGTACCAAGGCCGACGTCGTTCACCGCTTGAAGGGTCAACTTCGTGACGTCGATGGCCAAGACGCGAAAGCGATCGACCGTGCCGTCTTCGAGCGGGTTGGCGTCGTAACCCGCCTTCTTGAGGTTGTTCGGCGTGAATGCGCCGGTGTTGACGACGAGCAGGCCACCGGGCTTGAGAACCTCGGTGTTCACCTTGAGCGCGGCGGGGTTCATCGCCACCAATACGTCGGGTGCGTCACCGGGCGTTTGGACGTCGTGCGCGGCGAAGTGGATTTGGAAGCCTGAGACCCCGTAGGTGGTTCCGGCCGGCGCACGGATCTCCGCAGGAAAGTCAGGAAACGTCGAAAGATCGTTTCCGGCGTCGGCTGTGGCCGTCGTGAACTGGCTACCCGTGAGTTGCATCCCGTCGCCAGAGTCGCCGGCGAAGCGAATGACAACGGAGTCTAGGGTTTCGCGCGGACTGGGCTGAACGCGCGCGGCGGCAGATGGTTCCATGCTCGATCGTCGATTCTAGTCCCGTCGGCGCGGTAACGCCCGTTCTTCCGGGGCAAACTGGAACGCCTTCTAGAGCGGGGATCCCGGGTCCGCAAGTGATTATCGGGAGGTTGGACGATGAGACACTGCTGTCCCATCCTCCGGGTATGGTTGAGGTCAAGATCTGCGGGCTGACCACAGTGGACGACGCACTGCGTTGCATCGAGACGGGCGCCGATGCGATCGGCCTCAACTTCTGGCCCGGCTCGCCCCGGTGCGTGGATGCGGCAAGGGCTCGGGAGATTGTGGAGGCGGCCGGAGACCGCGCCGCCATGGTCGGGGTATTCGTCGATTTCACCCTCGACCGGATTCGCGAGATCTTCCGGGAAACCGGCATTCCATGGGCTCAACTGCACGGTGACGAGCCACCAGAGCTGCTGGCCGAGCTCCTACCCAACGCCTACAAAGCGATCGGGGTGAAGGACGGCTCAGCGATCGAGCTCGCTCGAGACTATCCCGGCGAGCATCTCTTGCTCGATGCCAGCGTCCCCGGGATGCCAGGCGGTACCGGCCGTACCTTCGATTGGGATATCGCCGCGGCCGTTGCCAAGGAGCGGAAGTTGACGCTCGCCGGAGGGTTAACCGCCGACAACGTGGCCGAGGCGGTGCGTGCCGTGAGGCCGTTCCGAGTCGACGTGGCGTCCGGGGTAGAGTCGGAGCCGGGGCGCAAGGACCCGGAGCTCGTGCGGCGATTTATCGACGCCGCGAAGGCCGCGTAGGCGCCCGGCGTGCTAGCCTGCCGGCCTCAACCTCAGGAGGATTCATGCGTTCTGTGCTTCTAGCTTCTGCTCTCACCGCCGGTGTCATGTGGCTCGCCTTTGGTGGCGCACCCGCTCAATCGCAGACCGACGCTGCTGCCGCGTCCTGCCAAACGTGTGCACAAGGCGCCGACTGCCCGCACTGCGCCGCTGGCAAGACCTGCCCCCACTGCACGGAAGGCAAGGCCTGCCCTCACTGCAAGCAGGGCAAGGCATGCGCGCACTGCGGCAAGGGCAAAGCGCATCAGGGCTGCCATGGCAAATGGGGCTCGCACAAATGGGAATACAAGTGCGTCCGTCCGGCCAAGAAGCCCGAAGCGATGACCAAGCAGTTCTCGGGCCTCGGCGACGAAGGCTGGAAGCTCATGGACGCCGACGGCGGCATCTGGTGTTTCGGCCGAGTTCAGCGGACGCAGTAGCTAGGCGCGCGCCAGGATCCGATCCGAAATGTAGCTCGCCATCGTGTAGACGGTCACCTGCGGGTTTACGAGCAGCGATGACGGGAACAGACTTGCGTCTGGGATGTAGACGTTGTCGAGGTCGTGGCAGCGTCCGTCCGGCGCAACCACGCTTCTTGCCGGGTCTGCGCCCATCCGCATCGTGCCCTGTGGGTGGTACGAGGTCATGCGGTACCGGTGCTTCCCGTTCGTCAGACTGTTGATCACGGAGTCGATTTGATCGGCGCTTTCGATCGTCGTTCGGCGCGTCGTAGGCAGGTACACCCTGTGGGCGCCGGCGGCGAAGTAGATCCGAGCCGTTGCGCGGAGTGCCTCGCGCATCGAGTCGAAGTCGCGATCGTCGAGGTCGTACTCGATGCGCTTGCGGTCCCCGTCCAGGTAGACCCGGCCGACGTTGTGGTCGTGGATCAGCGTCACAGCAGCTTGAAACTTCTTGCTGTTCTCCATGAACTCGACGAAGTCGCTGCCGATGCCCCCATCGACCCAGGAGCTGGTGATGACGGGGCCAACCATGCCGGCTTCCAGTAGGTACCCGCCCTTGAGGGGGTTTTCGACGTCTCCCGCCTGTGCGGTCAGCGTGGCGCCAACCCAGGCATAGATGTCTTGGCGGTGCTCGCCGAATACGGCAGTAGAAGGGTGGCATGCGAAATTGAGGCCGACCTGACCGCTGCTGTTGGCGATCTTGTTCTTCTGAAACAAGAGCGGCGTCTGCACGGCGCCGGCAGCGACGATGACCAGGCCCGCCTTCACCCGAACCGGCTTCGTCCTGCCGGTGGCGTCGGTGGCGACTGCGTTAACGGCTGTGACGCGCCGATTGCTGACTTCAAACGTCTCCGCCGTCGTGCCGCTCAGGATCGTAGCTCCGAGCTCGCTGGCCCAGGGCAAGTAGGTCACCAGCATCGACTGCTTGCGATCGGTCTTGCAGCCCGAAATGCAATGCCCGGTGAGCGCGCAGTCCTTGACGTTGCGAGCGATCGGCTCCGCGGGAATTCCGACCTTCTTGGCGCCTTCGATTAGAAGACGTCCGTTGTAGTTGACCTCGTGCGGCTCGTTCCGGTGAATCGAGAGGTTTCGCTCGACACGCTCGAAGTACGGATCGAGGGCATCCGAGGCGAGGTTGTCGAGGCCGTGCTCCTCAGCCCAGTTCTCGAGCACCTGATTGGGCACTCGAAAGCAAACCGCACCGTTGACCACCGTCGAACCCCCGACGCACCTTCCCTGAAGGATGGCCAGGTCGCCGGTGGTGTTCACCTGATTGCCGTGATCTTGATACAAGGTCTCGAGCGCCGTCGGCGCGTGCTCGTGAAATTCACCGGATGGGATGTGTGGCCCCGCTTCGAGGACCACAACCTTCGCTCCGGAACGCGACAGCTCGTAGGCCGTCACTGCGCCGGCCGCGCCCGAGCCGATGACCAACACGTCTGCTTCGAGCTCGACACCTGCGTCGGGGATCTGTTCCGGCTGCGTCACCTTCAATGCGGGGAGCCCTTGGATCGTCGCTTTGGATTCGTCTGCCATTGCCGTCACCCGTTCGTGGCCCGCGGCATGGGCGCATTGCCGAGGCTCGGGACGCCGGCGGCTGCAGAGACGGGGCCCTGGTAGCCGATCGCGCGGCCCGCCTCGATATCCTGCCAGTATCCGATGTAAATCAGCTTCTTCAGAACCGTAGAAATCCCCCGCTGGATCTCCATACCCTCTTCCCAACGCCGGATGTAGTCGAGGCGGCGCTCAGCCGAAAGGTTCACAAAGCGCGCGAAGTGAAGCCCAATCAGGACCGAGCCGTAGTTGAACAGCTTGAGGCCGATGCGCACCTGCTCCAGTAGCTCGTCGCCCATGAGCGCAAACGCACGCTCGATGTTGTCGACAACGGGAACTTCCGAGCGCGGCTTCAGCGAGGTCCCCTCGGTCGGCAAGAAGACCTCTGCAAAGCGCTCCAAGAGCTCACGCTCATCGGGCGTCAGCGTAACGGAACCACTAGGCCCTACTGCGTCGTCGCTGCACCCGGGGAGAACAAGGACACTGGCACCGCTGAGTATGCTGAGCTTGGTGAAGGTTCGTCGATA
>JBGUEF010000099.1:0-9991 GCA_041821485.1 Deltaproteobacteria bacterium | reverse complement strand
CTTTTCTGAAGGTTTTTTCCTGCAGAACGCGGAGCAGTTTCGACTGGAGTTCGATGGGCGTTTCGCTGATTTCGTCGAGGAAGATGGTGCCTGAACCGGCCAGTTCAAGTAAGCCGGTTTTTTCTCGGTCTGCGCTTGTGAAAGAACCTTTGACATGTCCGAAGAGTTCGCTTTCGAGGAGGTTCGCGGTGAGTGCTGCGCAGTTTACCGCGACGAATCTGTGCGTCGACCGCGTGCTGAGGCGATGCAGTGCACGCGCTACCCGTTCTTTTCCAGTGCCCGTCTCTCCGAGGAGCAGGACCGTCGCGTCGCTCGCTGCGACCCGGGTCACCAGTTCGCTGAGCTCGCGCATGGCCGACGAGCGGGCCAACATGTCGGGGAGCACTTCGTCGTCCCCATAGATCGCTTCCGTGCCTGGCAGTGACGTGGCGGCGCGACCCATCGCACGAAGGACGACCGCTCGGCCGCTCTGTGGATCGAACGGTTTGATCAAGTAGTCGTATGCGCCGAGGCGCAAGGCCTCCACCGCAGTCGCGACTGATGCATACGCGGTCATCAAGATGAACTCGGCTTGAGGCCTTACTCGCTTGCAGAGTTTGAGGACCTCGACGCCGTCCATGTCGGGCATCCGCAGATCGCATAAGACAACATCGACTGGTTCCGCTTCGAGAATCTTCAGAGCGTCTAGGCCGCTCTCGGCAGTCAGCACCCGAGCGTCCCCACGGAGGACTTTCTTCATGAGGCTGAGCATGTTCTTCTTATCGTCCACGACGAGAATCGTGGAACGCCTGTCATCTGTCGCAGTCATCCCTGCGCCCCCTTGCTATCAATCGTCGAATCCGGGATTCGGACGCGGAAAGTTGCACCGCGATCGGGGTTGTTCTCAACGGAGATGGTTCCCCCGTGGGCGCGCACAATACCCATGCACACGGCAAGGCCGAGCCCCGACCCGCCGGAGCGCTTGGTAAAGAAGGGCTCGAAAATCCTACCCCGATCCTCTGGGGCGATGCCCGGTCCGGTGTCCGAGATCGAGATTTCGTACCCCTGCTCCCCAGCCCGTCGCCCGGTAACTTCGATAGGTTCATCGGGTTCCGAAAAGTGAGCAGCATTGACGAGAAGGTTCCGAATGACCTGTCGCAAGCGTCCGGCATCGGCCAGGGCTTCACCGGGCTCCGCGGTGAGGTGCACCGATTGACTGCTGCCTCCCGGCGTCTCTCCAAACCGTCGAACCGATTCAGAGAGCAGCCGCTCCATTTCGACTTGGTCCCGGTGAAGCTCTGGGGCTCGCGCAAACGCGACGAGATCCTCCGCAATGCGTTGGCAGGCCGAGGCTTCTTCGTCGAGAATGCGTAGCTCCTCCTCGAGCACATTGGGGGGCGCGTCTGGCGTCATTGTCTTCAGATAGCCGCGAATTACCTGGATCGGATTGTTGACTTCATGAGCTACGCCCGCGGCGAGTTGCCCGATCGCGGCCATTCGCTCGCTCTCGATGAGCCGCTGTTCCCGCGCTTCTAACTCCTCAGCCATCCGATCAAACGCGGTGGCTACCGCCCGCAGCTCGCCTTCGCCGACGGGGCCGACTCGGCTCCCGAAGTCTCCGGATCCAAAGCGGCGCGCTGCGGAAGACAGGACCTCCAACGGATTCAGCACGGCACGGCGGAGCCGGACGGTGAAAACGACGGACAACGAGAGAACCAGGAAAACGCAAGTGGCACCGGTCAGGAGCCCAGCCCGCGTCAACAGCGTAGCTGACGTGTGGTCCATCGCCATCCTCTGCTCGACGCTGCGCGCGATGAAATCTGCTTGTTTCGTCGCTCGCTGAGACAGTTCGTCCGCCTGCTTATGGTATTTGACGACGCTCGTGCGGTCACCTCGGTTCACGGCGGGAACGATGAAGTCCTTGAAAAGCTCGTCCAGCGCGCGACTGTCCTCGAGCACCTGTGCGACACGCCAGCGCTCGCGTTCGGGCACCAACGCTTCGAGTGCTCGGCCACCTAGCTGCACCCCCTCAACCCACTCCTCGTAGTGCTCGAGGTGATGCGGGTCTTGCTCGATGATCCAATGTGCCTGGTGAATGTATTGCTCCCGCATCGATGTCGCGAAAACGAGACTTTCTCTGATGGCGGTCTCGTTGGTCTGCATATGGGCGACGAGACCGGAGACTTGTCCAATGAGAGCGATGAGCATGCCGCACATCGCGACGGCGACGATCGATACCAGCGCAAAGCTAACCGCCAGACGGCGAGCGATGACGCGCTTTGGCTTAGGTGGCGCATCGCTGTGGTGCGTTCTGGAGACACCTATAGACTGCATCGATCGCTGCTCCGTCTTCGTGGCACGATGTGCTATCGCACAAGGCATGCCACTGTTTGCCTATGTGAATTAGCCGTAATTCCAGTTGGTTAGAGAAAAGCCGAGACCGGTATTGTAACTGCTTTGGACACCATTGTAACCGTTGAGGTTACAGTCCGCTTCGCGCAATCTCAGGATTCAG
This sequence comes from Deltaproteobacteria bacterium, assembly GCA_041821485.1. GTDB lineage: Bacteria > Myxococcota_A > Polyangia > Polyangiales > Houyiibacteriaceae > SG8-38. The sequence continues at coordinate 7,497 of JBGUEF010000099.1, read as the reverse complement.
GCGAAAGCCAGGACTTTCCATCGTGGCACCCGTCTTGCTCTAAGAGAACTATGGAGAAAGCCATCCCTCGCTCGAACGACCCACACACTTGCCCCATGCATCCCGAGGTCCGGCAGGCTGGTCCTGGAAATTGCCCGAAGTGCGGCATGGCCCTCGAGTCGGCGGGCCCGCCGCAACTCGACACGCAGATCGAGTGGACTTGTCCGATGCATCCGGAGATCGTGCGGCGTGAGCCGGGAAATTGTCCGATCTGCGGCATGGCGCTCGAGCCGATGGAGATCAGCGCGGAGGAGGAGGCCAACCCCGAGCTCGAGGACATGACGCGGCGCTTCTGGCTCGCCGCCGCCTTCACCATCCCGTTGTTCGTCGTTGCGATGGGCGACTTGCTTCCCGGAGAGCCAATCTCGCGGATGCTGTCTCCGAGAGCGCGCACCTGGCTCGAACTCGCGCTCGCAACGCCGGTTTGCCTCTGGTCCGCTTGGCCGTTCTACGTTCGCTTCGTCCAGTCGCTGAAGAACAAGAGCCTCAACATGTTCACCCTGATCGGGCTCGGCGTTTTCGTTGCCTACGCCTACAGCATGGTCGCGGCCCTGCTGCCGGGGATCTTCCCAGACTCATTCCGCGACCAGGCGGGCAATGTCGCCGTCTACTTCGAGGCCGCAGGCGTGATCGTCACCCTGATTCTCCTGGGCCAAGTTCTGGAGCTACGCGCGCGGAGCAAAACCGGCGCTGCTATCAAGAAGCTTCTCGGCCTTGCGGCCAAGACCGCGAGGCGTATTCGTGAGGACGGCTCGGATGAGGACGTGCCGTTGGATGCTGTACATGTCGGGGACCGACTGCGTGTGCGTCCGGGCGAAAAAGTGCCGGTTGACGGAATCGTCCTCGAGGGCAAGAGCGCCGTCGACGAGGCCATGGTCACGGGCGAGCCGATTCCCGTCGAAAAGCACGAAGGCGATTCTGTCATTGGTGCCACGATCAACGGCACCGGCATGCTCATCGTGCGCGCCGAGAAGGTGGGGACCGAAACGCTCCTATCTCGAATCGTCGCGATGGTCGCCGAAGCGCAACGGAGCCGCGCCCCAATTCAGAAGCTCGCGGACGTGGTGGCCGGCTACTTCGTACCCATCGTCATCGGCGTTGCGATCGTGACCTTTGTCGTTTGGAGCCTGGTCGGTCCTGAGCCGCGGATGGCGCATGCGCTCATCAACGCGATTGCCGTTCTGATCATCGCATGCCCGTGTGCACTTGGCCTCGCCACACCGATGTCGATCATGGTGGCCATGGGGAAGGGCGCGAGCCTCGGGGTGCTCTTCAAAGACGCCGAAGCAATTGAAGTGATGCGCAAAGTGGACACGCTGGTAGTGGACAAGACAGGGACACTAACCGCGGGGAAGCCGGTGCTCGTCACCCTGGAGGCCGCACCGGGGGTCGACACAAACGCGTTGCTCGGCGCCGCAGCCAGCCTCGAGCGCGCGAGTGAGCATCCCTTGGCGGAGGCGATCGTGGGGGGGGCCGTCGAGCGGGGAGCTCGTCTTCAGCGCGCGGATTCATTCGAGTCAATCACCGGTCAGGGAGTGGTTGGTCGGGTGGAGGGCCGCGACGTGGCGCTCGGTAACCACAAGCTGCTCGAGGGCATGGGAGTCGATGCCGGCGCGTTGGCCGAACGGGCAGATGCGCTTCGTGAGGAAGGGCAGACCGTCATGTTCGTCGTCATCGACGGCCAGGTGAGCGCTATTCTCGGGGTGGCAGACCCGATCAAGGAGAACACACCCGATGCGATCGCCGCGCTCCACCAGGAAGGAATGCGAGTCGTGATGCTGACCGGTGACAACCGGAAGACTGCGGACGCCGTCGCAGCGAAGCTGTCGATCGACGAGGTCATCGCGGAGGTGCTCCCCGATCAGAAGGCCGAGGTCATCAAGCGCCTCCAGAAGGGTGGAAGCGTGGTGGCCATGGCGGGCGACGGGATCAACGACGCGCCAGCGCTCGCGCAAGCGGACGTTGGCGTCGCGATGGGGACCGGAACGGACGTCGCGATCGAAAGCGCGGGCGTCACCCTAGTCAAAGGCGACCTCCGAGGGATCGTGCGCGCCCGCAAGCTCAGCCGGGCAACCATGGCAAACATCAAGCAGAATCTTTTCTTTGCCTTCGTTTACAACGCGCTTGGTGTGCCCATCGCTGCGGGGGTCCTCTATCCCGTGTCTGGCTTACTTCTCAGCCCGATGATCGCGGCGGCAGCCATGAGCTTCAGCTCCGTGTCCGTCATCGCGAACGCGCTGCGGTTGCGTCGCTTGGAGATGTGACACATGGGCCCAGCAGTCGAGACGGTGTTTGCATTGCTGCCTCGACAGCGTATCCGGCGCGGGCACAAATGTGTCGGCCTCGGTCACACGGCAGCTCAGATCTCGTGTCCTTCCATTGAAAAACACAGGTATCGCGTTGGCACCGTTGTTGCACCTCCCTTGGTGACTGGAGGTGGCGACATGATTTACCAAGCAACATCGAATGGACCACTATTTGCAGCTGTCGCGACGCTTGCTCTCCTTCTGGGGTGTGCGTCCACACCGGGAGCCAAGCCCGAGGACATGAGCGCGAAATCCCACGAAGAGGCGGCCGCGAAAGAGGCCGCGAAGGCCGACCAGCAGGCGGCGAAGTACGACCCAGCTGGGACCTCGGCGCAATCGTCTGGGTCGGACACCGCATTCGAAGGTGCGGACTTCAATCCGACCGACGTACACAACGTCCAGGCTGAGACGCACCGCAAGCACGCAAATGATCACGCTGCTGCTGCGGCAGCACTCACGAGCGTCGAGGAAGATGCGTGCAAGTCGATCCCATCCGAGTCGCGCTCTTGGTGTCCGCTTCTTGGGCCCGTCGCCGCGACCGAAAATACACCGAATGGCGTCCGGGTCACGGTACGCGATGGCACTGATGTAGATGCGCTAATCGCGCGCGTTCGCTGTCATTTGGCGTTTGCGAATACCCAAGGTCGTGAAGGCATGGACCGTTGTCCCCTCTATGTGCCTGGCGTTCAGGTCGAGCGGTCCGGGCCAAACTCCATCGAGTTGAGCACGAAGGGCAAAGCGAGCGTCCGCGAGCTTCAAGAGCGAGTGACCGATCACATCGGGCAGTAGCACGGCGCCCTACGCGGCTATTGTTTGTCGTTCTCGCTGCCTTCGCCGCCCACTACCTCCCCGCACTCGAGCATCTTTGGGCCGTAGTAGGGATTGCTCACTTTGCCACGCTTCTGCACCCAGCTGCCCTTTGCCATCGAGCAATAGAGGACGTCGATGTTCTTGGGCTTGGACATGGTGACCCACATCGCCATCGGCTTGGAGAGCTGCTTGAACGACTCCCTCGCACCTTCGAGCGATTGCGCCTTGCTAAGCGCTTGTGCCGACTTCTTGAGGTTCGCCGGGACATTCTTGTAATGCGCGGCATGTTCGCCGGAAACGCTGGCTGAATCGAGCTCGCTTGCCTGTTTGGCGATGGTCTCCGCTTTCTCGCGCACCCCATCGAGGGAATCAGCAGACAGGGCACTTCCTATTCCCAAATACTGGTTGAGGATGGGTTCCATCTGCCGGTCGAATTTCTCCGTGCCCGTTCGATGGGTTCCTGGCTCCGCGTGGACCACGGCCGTGTTCAGGCCGAACGCAGCGACTGATGCGCAGCCAAGTGCGAGTAGGTGTGAAACCCAGCTGCTGGGTCGTACTTGTCGGTCTTTCTTCATGGCCTCAACAGCAAAGCAAGAGCCATGCCAACTAGCAAGCGCGCCTACGGCGCAGTCCGGAAGGGGAACGCCATGCCGTAGGTGCCGTTGTGATGCTGCCATCCTTCGCCCATGTGCGAATGGCCTCCCATCATGCCTCCGGAGCCGAGCATGTCTTCATCGACCCAATGGCCTCCCATATCGAAGCCGTGCTGGTCGAAGTCCATGTGGTGACCGTCCACATCGGTGATGCCGCCGCCCACGTGCAGCGTGTGCTCGCTGCCGAGTTGCAGTGGGTCATGTGGCGTGAAGGTCAGCACGTGATGGTCTTCCGACCACTCCCATGCTCCGGGCACCTCCTCGCCGTCGAGCCCTCCAAGATGCACCGCGCAGAGCGCCTCGACGCCATCGAGCATGGGGTGGTCGAACTCCATCTCGATCTGAGTGTTGGGATCCACGGTCATGCTGCCACCGCGGGGTGTTACGTTGACGAGAGCCGCCTCTTGGGTGCTCGCGTCCTGCGTTCCATCCGAGCAAGCAGCCGATGCCGCGAAGACGCCCGCGATTACTGTCAGACCAAGTGTTCGTATCGATAAGTGGTGCACGATCGCCTCCTATATGGCGACCGCATACCACCATCGTCACACCACGCTCGCGAAAGTTTTGCGCGTAATTTAGGCTTGAATTGCCTGGCGAAGCGTCCGTAACGGACGCTCCAATCCGTCCTGTAACCGGTGCCGTCACAGCCACATTTCGCAGGTCTCAGGTCATCGTCTAAACCTGAGCAATTCTCATGTAAAAAGGGCAGGAAGGAGCTTGACTGACTGAGTCGGTCGTTTATAAACAAGGGCATGGCACGCTCAATTCCTTCTGGTCGGCTGGAGCGCCTCATCGAGGTGGCGACCGAAACGTTCATCGCTGAGGGGTACCGGCGAACGCAGATGGCGGATGTGGCGGAGGCCCTCGGGATCGCAAAGGGCACTCTCTATGGGTACGTCGAGAGCAAGGCAGCGCTCTTTGATGCCGCGATTCGCTACGCCGATGGCCACGAGCCGTTGCCCGGAACCGCCGAGCTGCCGATCAAGACCCCAGCGCCCGGGGACACCGTCAAGAGGCTAGAGAATCGGATTGCCGCGGAGGCCGCTGATCTGCGTTTGGTTCAGGTCGCAGCCGCCGAACCAGCGCGCGATGTGACTTCAGAGCTCCGCGAAGTGCTCGTCGACCTCTACCGGCGTGCAAACCGGAACCGCTTTGCCATCAAGCTCGCCGACCGTTGCGCGTCTGATCATCCGGACCTCGCAGTGGTGTGGTTCGGTCGAGGACGGTGGGCACAACACGAGCTCCTGGTGCACTACATTCGGAGTCGTATCGCAGCCGGGCGCCTGCGTCGGGTTCCAAGCGTACCCGTCGCCGCTCGCACCGCTCTCGAGACCGTGGCGTTCTGGGCCGTCCATCGGTACTGGGACCCATCTCCACAATCGATCGAGGAGGACGCTGTCGAAGAAGCAGTAGTCGACCTCCTCGTGCACAGCCTCGTTCAGGAGTCATGAATATGAACCATTTTCTCACTTCACCACGCCTTCTCCCGCTTCTGATACTCGTCATTCTTGCGAGCGTGCCCGGGTGCGCATCCACCTCCTCGACCCTTCATGCACACGGCACAATCGCGACCCAGACGATGTCAGCGCGGGTCGACCATCCGATCGCGCGGGACTACTTGGAAGGACGGCCGCTCCCTGCAGATTTGGAGGAGCTTCGCCGCGCTCACATTACCGACGAAAAGCTTCCTTCAGCGTCGACACTCACCGATCTCACCACCCGGTACTCCACCGATGTGGCGACGCTCTTCTTTCTCGAAACGGTCAGTGCCCGCGGTCTGAGTACGACGATCCAGCGCGAGTATGCGTCGGTCGTCGAGCGGCTCATGCGGACGGACGGCGACCCGCAAATCGACGCCGCGAGCTCGCGTCTGACAGTCGTGTTTGCGCCGGGGTGGTTCTACAAGACGTATGGCCCCGAGACCGGAGGAGACTTCCAGAGGCAGCTCGCCCAGTTGGCGAAGGTAGGGGTGCCTGCTGAGCTGATCGAGACGGACGAGAACGGCACGGTAGAGTCCAATGCTGAAATCATTGCCGAATCGATCCGTCGTTTGGGACGGCAGGGGCGGGAAGTACTCATCGTGAGCGCCAGCAAATCCGGTGCCGAGGTCGCCATCGCGCTCGGAGACATCCTCCCGCCGGAGCAGACGACGCACGTGCGGGCCTGGTTGAGCATTGGCGGCGTCCATCAAGGTTCCCCCTTTGCAGACTGGGCCCTCAACCCAACGGTCTGCTGGTTTTCGAAACTCAACCTCGGCGTGCAAGGCTTCGACCTCGAGGGTGCGCTGAGCCTGCAAACCAGCCGGCGCCGGCCCCAGTTCGCGAGTCTTCATTTTCCGGACCACCTGCTTCTGGTGAGTTACGTCCCGGTGCCACTGTCGGGCGGTATCTCGGACAGGGGGGCCTTCGGCTACTCGCGGATGCGCCACCTCGGCCCCAATGATGGGCTCACGATGCTCGTCGACCAGTTACTTCCGGGAGGGCTAACCATCGTCGAGCCCGGTGTGGATCACTATTTCGATCATCCCGATCGAGAGCTTCGCTCGCTCGCGCTTTTGGAGGTGCTGTTGAAGCGGCTCGGAGCGTCGGCCAGCTTCTCAGATCGAACGTTCCCCCTAGCCGAGGGCGCGGCTCATGCTTCGCTGGGTCCAGAGGGAGGTGATCGCACTGCCCGCGAAGATGGACAGGATCGCTAGCATGCTGCCGGGCGCCAGGAGTGGAACTCCAGTCAGGCCGTGACCAACGGTACAGCCCGCGGCTAGCGATGCTCCAACGCCGAGGCCGAGTCCTCCTACGAAATGCTTGCTCGCGCTCGCCGCAGAAACCTTCGAGGCCGTGACAGGCCCACTCTGTCGAGCAGCAACGAACGCGCCGAGGGGAATGCCCAGCACGAACAGCACGTCCCAACTCATCAAGCGCCTGATGGGATCGGTGAGTAGGCTGACTGTCCCTGGCACGACGGCCATCCCGAAGTCACGGGCCGCGAGACTCGACAACGGCCAAGCGACGATCCCGACGATCCCCATGGCAATGCCGGTGCGGCGCCACGACCAAGAGCCGGCCTGACCGGGGGCGGCTCGCCACAGCAGAGCGACGAGCAGGACTCCCACCACTGGCGCCCACGCCCACATCATTCCGAGGGGAGCATTGCTCACTGAAGGCCCCGCGGATTGCACGCTGGTCCGCAAACCCACGAGCGGACCGAGCTCGAGCGCGGCCGCCCCGATCGCCATCCCCAGCACCGCGGTTAGGGCGCCCAGGCTTCCGGACCCCACCTTGTACCAAACACCTGCCGCGCAGCCGCCCGCCCATCGCATGGATGCGCCGAACAGCAGTCCGCCCAGTACGGCGCCGACTGGGAACATCGCTGGATAGGTTGGAGACGAGAGCCCCAGTGCGAAAATCAACGGGACGCCGAGCATCTGCAGTGCAATCGCAAGGGTGTAGGCTTTGACCTTGGTCGTGTTCCGCTCCGTCACCGCGGAGCGAAACCCGGAGTTCATGCAAAACGCCCCGCGCTGAGCGATGTATCCATAACCACTGCCGACGAGTAGGCCCGTCAGCGCCACGAAGTAGGTCATTGGTCCCCTCCGACAGCCATGTCAAAGATGGCGCCGTAGTGATAGGGGCCTACCTCCTTGACCTCGCGAAGTCGAAAGCCCGCCGGCTCGACCCAAGCCGCGACCCGTT
>JBGUEF010000098.1:0-10098 GCA_041821485.1 Deltaproteobacteria bacterium | reverse complement strand
GGGCGGTGCCTGGGTGACGTTTGCGGTCGCGTGGGTCGCCGTGCCAGTGCTGTTCGTGCTCCTGCCGGTTGCCTTTCTCGTGTATCGGTCCCGTAAGCACGACGCAGGGAACGCAGATTGGAGTGCTGATCTCGTCTGGCACGAGCCCCGCCAGGCTAAGCGATTCGAGGGCCGGAAGATTCCGATGGAGTTGGTCTACGAGGCATACATGGACGGGAACCTCGATTTTCAGGGCGACGTCCTCGAGACCCTCCGCCGGCGTAACCAGCTGTTTCGTTTTTGCTTCACCAAGAACGACGCGAAGTTCTACCTCAAGGAGTTCATGGGCCAGAAACTCGGCCATAGCGTGGAGGCCGACCACGGCGATATCGCGCACGTCTACGATCGGGGGAACGACTTCTACAACTGGTTTTTGGCCGAGACGATGGTGTACACGAGCGGCATATTCCGCGACCGCGACGAGTCACTCGAGGTGGCGCAGCGACGCAAGCTCGAAACGGTGAGTCAGTACGTGCAACTCCAGCCTGGGGACAAGCATCTCGACCTCGGCTGCGGCTGGGGCACGCTGGTCAATCACGCCGCGAAGCATCACGGCACGAGCAGCACCGGCGTGACCTTGGCGAAAGAGCAAGTCGCCTGGGCAGAACAGGTCGCCGAGCGCGAGGGCACCACGGACAAGGTCCGATGGATCGTCGACGACTACCGAAACATCCCGGCCGAGAAGTACGACAAAATCACCTGTCTCGAGATGGCCGAGCACGTCGGCATCAAGAACTTTCAGAAGTTCTTGCTTCAAGTCCGGAGCATGCTGGAAGACGACGGCATCTTCTACCTACAGATCGCAGGCCTTCGCCGCGCTTGGCAGTTCGAGGACCTCGTGTGGGGGCTCTTCATGGCGAAATACATCTTCCCGGGCGCCGACGCGAGTTGTCCACTCGGCTTCGTCGTGTCGCAGGCTGAGCGCGCAGGGTTTGAGGTGCATCGAGTCGAAAACTGCGGTGTCCACTACTCGCTGACCATCGAGAAGTGGTACGAGAACTGGCAGCGCAACGAAGAGGCGATCGTCGCGAAGTACGGCGAGCGCTGGTTTCGGATGTGGACCTTCTTCTTGGCCTGGTCGACGCTCATCGCCGCGCAGGGAAGCTCGACGGTGTTCATGATCACGCTCACCAAGAACGTCGCGAACGACAAGGACTCGGTCGACGAAGCCGAGGCCGCAACCGTGCCCTTTAGCCGCATGCGGCGCTGGGTCGGCAAGAAGCCGGTCGCCACCCAACAATAAGGACCTCAGACCGCGGTCGGGTCGAGGGTTTCAGCACCGAGGTCAGCCAGGGTCTGGTCCGGACGGGGCAGCCAGGATTCGTCGGGGCCTTCCTCTGGCAGCACCAAGGGCACGCCGTCGTAGCGCAGACGACGCCCCAGTACGAACGTCGACCAGGCGTAGGCTGGCATCGACGCTTGCTCTAGACCCGGGTGAATCTTGCCGCCGTAGCGCTCGCGGTGCGCCTCGGGCGCCAGACTCCAGTGAAGCGGAGGGTGGTCGTGGTGGATGCCGTGGTAGCCGTTGTTGAAGGTGAGCCAGTTGAGCACCGGCCCCACGAAATTTCGGGAGTGGTTGTACTCGCTGTCGGCGTCGCAGCCGTCATGCTGCAGCAGGTTCATGGTCACGATGCCCCACTGCGCGTACAGATGGGGCAGCAGCCAGAAGACTAGGAACGCGCGCCAATCGATGATCAACAAAGCCACCTGCACGACCATCAAGATGCTCAGTTCCGTGACCGCTTGCCGGAACCAACGGGGATGGCGCTTGCGCATCACGACGGTGTACTCTGCGTCCGCCCGCATGATACCGGGACCCACGGCGAAGAAGAAGAACAGCACGTTGAAGCCGTTGTAACGAAAGCGGGTCTTCGTCGTCCGCATCACGTCCCGGCGGGTCTGGGTATGTTTGTGGTGACTCAGGTTGTGCCCCGGCACATAAGAACTGACGGGGTGGCCGTAGATGAGCGTGAGCACCACCTGGTAAACCTTGTTGGGCCAGCGCCCACGAAACACCGGCGAGTGGATGGCGTTGTGTGTCTGCACCGCGCCCTGAAACGCGGTCACGCACAGCAGCATCACCAGGGGCACACTCCACCAGTCGACGACCCCGCGCTGGAACCCCAGGACAAGCAGGACGAAATACACCGCGTGGAAAAACAGCGGCCTCAGATCTTCGCGGTGACGCAGCATAGTGAGTTCCGGCCAACTTCGGCAGCCGCGCCGAGGATAGCTCAATCCACCAGACGCACACACCTACGGCAAATTTGGGGACATCCGGGTACACAAGCACCCGATTTCAAGAGGTTTCTCAGGCAAAGATCGCAACGACTCTCGCGAGCACCCGCTGCTTGGGTCGCTATCGATGGCGCGACCGTTTCGAGGGCGGCCGGCGAGTCAGAAGGTGACGCGTAGCTCCCAACTTCGCGCCGTAGCCTCGGCGGACCAGATCTGCCCCGGGCCGAGCGCTCGAACCAGCGTGACATTCGCGAGCCCGGTCGTGGCCAACGCCGAGGCCTCGACCTCCTCGTGAACGAAGAGAGACAACACCTGGCCTTCGGTCGCAGCGGAGCCTGCTGCCGAGAACACGCCTGCCTCATAGTCCCACGTGACGCTATCGATGGGCCCCGGCGCGGCACGGAGCAGAGGGCGCCGAAGGGTCGCGGCAAAGTCGTCGCGGAACCCGAGCTTCGTGTTAGACGGGCACTCCAGGTCGTAGAACCCCCAGATGGCCGGGTCATCGCTGACGTCCCCGATGGGCGGATCGTGTGCGTAGTGCGGATCGCCGCACGCCGAGCTCCATTGCCACAATGTCGCGCCGTAGCGGTAGTCGTCTTGGAACGCCTCGTGGCGTTCGAAGTAGTCATCGGCTGGATCGACCGCTCGCGTGGCGCTCGTGCCCCACTCTCCCGTCAACACCGGCACGCCGCCGTACATCGCCGCATCATCGCGCGCGAGTTGGAAGGCCGTTTCGTCGAGATTGCCGGCCGTGATCCCGCCTTGATAGATGTGCGGCGAGTAGACCACCTGTCCGTCATGCGCGAAGACGGGACGGACGGCGAGCTCGGGCACGAACGCCCAATCGTTGGAGGGCTCGAACAGCATGAGCCGAGTGGGGCTGTTGGCCCTCTGTTCGCCTGCTCGAATCGCCTCGAGCGCGCGTTGATAGAAGCTCGACAAGGCCTCGGTCTGGTCTTCGAGCCCAAGTCCGGGCGCGGCTATGGCCAAGATCAGCTCGCTGTACGCGTTCGGCTCGTTCATGGGGTCATAACCGGCCACCGCATCGTAGCGGGCAAAGCGAGCCGCGACGTGGCTGAGCATCGAGTGATACCGCGCTTGGATGCCGACACCGCCCGGCCCCTCTGCATCGTCCCAAAAGGAAAGGAATGCTTGGATCACGGCCGGCGAGAACTCGCGCCGGCCCGTGGCGGGACCGTCGGTGATGCAGCTCGGTGCACCGTTGTCCAAGGTCGCCCATGCCGGCGCGCCATCCCAACCGAACGCGGGTGTGGTGCCTTCCGGGCAGTTCTCATCGTCGCGAGCCGCCAACGACTCGTCCCACGCGTCCTGATGCAGATCGATGATCGTGTAGATCTCTCGGCTCCCGAGCAAGCGCACCACGGCTTCCACTTCGTCGAGATAGGCCTCGTCGTACTCGCCCGGGTTGGGCTCGACCCGTGACCAACTGAGGATCAATCGCACGACATTCCAGCCGATCCCCGCGATCGCGTCGGCGTCTTCCTCACCAAAGGGAAGGACGGTGCCCACCTCGGTATCGTACGCCCAGTATTCGCCGAGCGAGTTGACGTTGACGCCCCTCAGGAGCACTTCGCGACCGAGCGCATCCTCGATGCGCCCGCCGTCGTCGGCATCGAGCTCGGCGTGAAGCGGGCTCAGAGGCCCAGCGACTACGTTCGGTGATTGATCGGAGGAGCTACAGGCCAGGGCCGCGAAGGCCGCGATGGGAGCAAGTTTGAAGAGGCGAGAATAAGTCATATTAGCGGGACGCTACCACGCGAAACTAGCGCCGCCAGCGTCAGCCCATGGCGTACGAATTCCAGGTGGAGCACGCAGGCCCCCAAAGCGTGCCGAGTACACCGTAGGTCGAGTCCTCGTAGATACGTACGTAACGTTTACAGAGGACCCGAACCTCCACGAGTGTTACCTCACTAGATCCTTAGCAGACCTTGCAGAAGAAAAAGCGCATGAATTCAAGGGTGCGAGTCGGTCAGGAACGCCCGAAAACACCCTTGGGAGGTCTCATTTCTCACCAGTGGTGAAGAATCGTGCACGCGATCTGCTCCGCGCCGTAGCTAACGGTGGCGAGGTGTCGATCGCGCGGGTTCACGACTTCGCAAGAGCGGTCATCGAGACGCAGGCATTCCAGGTCGCCCGAGGAATCTCGCGGGACGCATCTCCCGAGTTTGCCCTCCGCAACGCGTTGGAGCTGGCTTCGATGGTGCTCAGTGCCGATGATGGCGCAGCCGAAAGCGTCGCAGAGTCGATTGGGATGATTGCACCTCGCACCAGAAGAAAGACAACGCCAACTTCCGATCAGGGTTTTGCCAGTGGCTTTGCGACCCGCGTGCAGAACGACATGATTTCAGATCGTTATCAACGGAGGTGGTGGCAATCGAAAACATCAGATTTCGCGCCGAATCAGGCAAGCACGGGTAATCACAGGAAACCGGATCCTGAGTTAGCGGAAATAGAAGATGGTAAAAAGCACCTTGGTGAAAACGCTAGAAGAGTGGACGCGTATAGAACGCGACGCCGACAAAGATATCCCAGATACCAAAGTCGACGGTGCTGCGGCTGGTTCCGAATTCGAAGAGCTCCGGGAATGCAAAGCCCGCGAAGAGATCGATGAGGTGCTTGTCTGCTTTCTTCCAAGTGCCACCCGCGCGGAATCCGATAGGGATCGCAACGCCCTGTGTGTCTGCGGGCGCGGTATTGAAGCCCTTGCCCAAGTTCACGAACTGCACGCCGGTCTCGCCGGCAATGAACGCGCGGTCGGAGATGTTGTAGTTGACGATCGCTGGAATTCGAATGTCCGCGCGCTTGGCGGAACCAAAGGTTCCGCGCACTTCGACCCCGGTATCGACGGAGAGCCTGTCGTTGGGCTTGATTCGGAACGGCAACGCGACTTCGAGCGCGAACGCTGTATCGGTCGGCAGAACGAAGATCAGGTCGCCTGCGAAATCGAGCTTCTCGCGCTTCACGAAGCGGTATCGTCCGTACAACGGCATGTTCCCGAAGCCCGCCGACGGTGTAAAGATGACGGGGATCAATCCTTCATACCGCTGCTGCAGCGACGAGCCGATGCGATAGTTGTTGATGCCGAGCTCCAAGTCGTCGGTCACGCCGATGGAGGCGCCAAGCGTCATCCCGAAGACGGTATCCACACCGTCATCCCAGAAGTCGAAAATCCCGTTGGCGCGGATCATCCCCTTCTGCATCGTGAGCGGGCGCACCGAATAGCTCTTTGGGTAGGTAAATGCGCTCTCGTTCGCCGTCTCGACGACTGCCGAGTCGACTGGGGTTGAAACGGCATCGCCCTCTGGAGGCGCTTCGGAGCTCACTTCGTCTTGCGCCACCACGGCGCGTGGCAGCAAGGCGAGAACTCCAAGCAATAGCCATGCGTATTGGATGTTGAACCGCTTCATGATGCGTTCCCCGTCACATCCCGGCGCGTCGGTTGCTCCTGACGAGAAGCCGGACGTGGTAGTAAGAGCTGCCGTTCACGACCCCCTTGGCTTTTCGCGAACCTACGCCTCCGTTGAGTGCCCGTCGACCAGAATCAGGCGAAGCCGGTACCGAGCGCTTTCCATCCAAGGTCTATCCGCGGTAAGGTACCGGGCACATAGCTTCGGCCTCGGAGGGGCGGTGATGCATATGCGACGAATGATCCGGATCGTGCCCGTTGCCTTTGCGATGGCATTGCTTCTCGCCCCGAAGGACACGTTGGCGCAGACGCCTTCAAAGGGAGAAGCGCCGAAGCTCTTCGCAGACATCTCCTCCAGCACACGCGTGTATCCAAACGCAGACGCCGCGCTCACCGGATTCGAGTTGGGGTCACTCTACAAGCCATCCGAGAAGTGCGTTCACCTGGCCGGTGAATTCTTTGCGCGCTTTGGGCGCAAGGATGGCACGCCTGAGGATCTGAAAATGCGGACCGCGGGTGGAGCCATTGGTGCCCTCTGGGGCACTGGCGACTGGGACCGCTGGTTTGGGGCGGGCGCGATGTTCGACCTCGGCTGGGGTCGCGTGGGCCCCCGAAATGAGTTTGTGTCGAGCGCATACCTGCGCGCGCTGCTGTACTGGCGACTCCGTGGGGAGTTCTGGTTAGGCCTCGATGTGCGCGCGGGGTACGTCATTGCGCCTGTCACCGTTGGCGGCGTCGGGATCAAGGGCCCGGTGCTCGGTCTTGGGATCGGCGTGTCCTGGGGTAAAGACGAAGACGAGTACGCGCCAGGACCTGAGGCAGCGCTTTAGTAGAGCAACGCGACCGACGACCTCTCAGGCTCCGTCTCGAGCTCAGTTGTCGCCCGCTTCCGCCGGCAACATGAGGTCTTCGAGGAAGAACGCCGCAAGGTCGTGCCTTCCGGAAAGCCCGGCCTTCTTGTAGACGGCCCTGACCTGCTGGCGAGCGGTCGCGTCGCTGACGGACCGAACACTGGCGACCTCTTTCAGATCGACCAAGCAATCACTTGTCTTAAGTAGTGGAGGCGGTGGGAATCGAACCCTAAGCACCGCGATACGCTAACCCTAAGCGGACACTCGGTTTTTCCGCGTATCGCTGTCACCCGCAGGCGACGGGGTTCTGAGGAGCCACAGGATGGCGTACGGATTGACACGGGAGGGTTCGGAGCCGGCAGACTGCACCCGTACGTCTTCATCAAACAGTTGCCGTGCATGGTGGTCTCTCAAGTGGAAGCGGACGCAGGGAACCAACCCCGCGTGCGGTTGGCGAAGGCGACGAGCGAGAGCATCACGGGCACCTCGATGAGCACGCCAACGACCGTGGCCAGCGCCGCTCCCGAAGATAGACCGAAGAGACTGATGGCCACTGCCACTGCGAGCTCGAAGAAATTGGACGTCCCGATCATAGCGGCCGGTGCGGCGACGTCGTGCGGAAGTTTGAGCATACGGGCGAGGCCGTAGGCGATGGCGAAGATGCCGTAGCTCTGGATGAGCAGCGGCACGGCGATCAGCACCACGCGGCCAGGCTGCTGGACGATGGTGTCGGCCTGGAAACCGAAGAGCAGCACCACCGTGAGCAGTAGCCCCACGATCGAGGTCGGTTTGAGTTTGCCGGCGAGCCGCTCAATGGCTTCGATGCCACCCGACTTCATGAGCCGCTGGTGGGTCAGTACGCCTGCTCCCAGCGGGATCACGACGAAGATGACGACCGAGGCGACCAGCGTCTCCCACGGCACCTTCAGGTCGGTCACGCCCAGCAATAGCCCGGCGATCGGTGCAAAGGCGAACACGAGGATTAGGTCGTTTACCGAGACCTGCACCAGCGTGTAGTTTGCGTCGCCATGGGTCAGGTCGCTCCAGACGAAGACCATCGCTGTGCAGGGCGCGACGCCGAGGAGGATCATCCCGGCGATGTACTGCTGCGCGTCCTCGGCTGGGACGAGGCCCGCGAATACGTGCCTGAAGAAGAGCACCCCGAGGGCGGCCATCGTGAAGGGCTTGATGAGCCAATTCACCACGAGGGTGAGGGCAAGCCCCTTGGGTTTGCGCCCCACATCCGCGAGGCACTTCGGCTCGACCCTGACCATCATCGGGTAGATCATCAGCCAGATGAGCACGGCCACTACGAGGTTGACGCGCGCCCATTCGAATCGCGCGACCGCCTCGAAGAGGCCTGGCGCGAGCAGTCCCAGGGCCACCCCGACGGCGATCGCGACGGCAACCCAGATGGAAAGAAAGCGTTCAAAGATACCCATGCGTGAACCTCTGCCGATCATGGTCAAGCCCCGATGGGCTGGTCAGGCGGTGAGTCATCACGAGTGCCTCGTACGGCGCGACCGCGCCGCAGTAGCAGACCCGAGGGCGCCGACGACGCCCGGCCCAACCACCGCCAACGCGAGCAACTTTGTCATGTTCACGAGCGGTCTCCCTGCAATCGCGAGGAAGAGATGCCGCCGAACGTCCGGGGAGGGCCGTCCTCATGCGAATGTGTCTTGAACGGCATTGGCAATGCTCTCTCACCCGACGGCACTCTTTGTCGTCGGGGCGGACGTGACGCCGGACGGCGCTTGCGGAACCGTATCGGCTCCCCACGGCTCCAAAACCAAGCGCGCGGCGTGCTCAACCAGTTCCTGCAGGTGTTCCGCTTCCTGAACGCGCCGCGCTCGGAGGACGGGATCCGTCACCTCGAGAGGCGTGAGTGTCTGGTTGATGACCCAGGCGAACGGCTTGATGTCCGCGCGCGCGAGGTCGCGTTCGAGCTGCATGGCCTCATGAATCGGAGTTGCCTCCGGCAGCGTCACCAAGAGAACGTGCGTGAAGTCCGGGTCTCGCAGGCGCGGGAGGAGTTGTTGCACCGCCTCTGGGCTGCCGCTCGGCTTCTTCAGCACCTCTCGGTGGTAGGACTCCGCGGCATCGAGGAGGAGCAGCGTGTGCCCGGTGGGCGCGGTGTCGATGATGACGAACTGACCTTCGCCTTGAGCGACGGTCTCCGCGAACGCGCGAAAGACCGCGATTTCTTCCGTGCAGGGGCTGCGGAGATCCTCTTCCAGCATCGCCTTTCCTTGTGCGTCGAGTGTGCTCCCCGCCGTCGATAGCACCTCTTCGGTGTATCGGCGCGTCTCGAGTGCTGGGTCGATGCGCGTCACCCGGAGTGTCGACGCATTGCTGCCGAGGTCCCGCATGGCTTGCTCGACGTGGGCCGCCGGGTCGGTGGTCGTCAGGGTGACGGGTAGGCCGCGTCGCGCCAGCGCGCTCGCAATGCGTGCCGCGACGGTGGTCTTGCCGACGCCGCCTTTGCCCATGGTCATGACGACGCCGGTGCCTTGCTTGGCGAGCTCTGCGACCAGCGCGTCGAGGCTCTCTGTGTGAAACACGTTCGAGGCGACGGAGGACGACAATTCTCGCTCGCCGGTGCCGTCCGCTCCCATCTTCCGTAGAGCGTCGATTCCCACGAGCCCGAATGAGAGCAGCGGCACGTCGACACGTTCGAGGCCACGCAGCCCCGCAGGAAGCGTGTCGAGCGACGCTCGTCCGCGCGCCTCCATCGCCATGGCGATCGCGTCGTTTGGATCACCAGCCCGGAACATGCCGTTGAGAATCAGCCGAACGTTGGCGACTCCGAGCTGCGCAAGCTCGGCCCGCGTGCGCTCCGCTTCACGGAGCGAGGACTCCTCGGGCCGCGCCACCAGAACGAGCGTCGTCTGCGTAGGATCGCGGAGCGCCTCGTTCGAGGCGGCGTACAGCGCCTTCTGTGCATTGAGTCCCGACAGCGGTCCGAGGCACGACGTTCCGCCGACATTCGTGTCGATGAAGCTCGTCCAAGCGGCGGGTAGCTCGAGCAAGCGGAGCGTGTGCCCGGTGGGTGCGGTGTCGAAGATGACATGCTCGAACTCAGCGGTGGCTGTCTTGTCTCCGAGCAGTTTCGAGAACTCGTCGAAGGCGGCGATCTCGACTGTGCACGCCCCCGAGAGCTGCTCCTCCATGCTCTGGACGGCAACGGCCGGCAGCACACCCCGGTAGGGGCCCACCACACGCTCGCGGTAGTCGTGCGCCGCCTGCACCGGGTCGACGTTGATCGCGGAGAGTCGAGGGACGGCCGGCACGGGTGTAAACGCGGAGGAGAGTTTGACCCCCAGGACCTCGTCGAGGTTCGAGGCCGGGTCGGTGCTGACGAGCAAGACGCGCTTCCCAGAATCCGCGAGGCGGATCGCTGTAGCACAAGCCGCGGACGTCTTGCCCACGCCGCCCTTGCCGGTGACCGCAATGGTCTTGGCCATTTCAATTCGCCCCCTGCTTGGCCGTGGCCCGCCCGATGGCCGAGGGAAACAACTCGATGTCGGTGTGCGGGAGGAACAT